>JBDTJP010000090.1:0-12898 GCA_039935755.1 Saccharimonadales bacterium (SeqCode) | reverse complement strand
ATACCCATCGCCCATATAGTTTTGTCCATAAGTGGATCGGGGTTTTTAATTGCGGTTGTTAAGGCCTTGGCTTGGTATTCATCTAAAGTCATCTAAACTACCTTCCCATTTTCATTAATATTAGTTGCTCCTATTCGTAGTATCTCAATTGCGTCATCTACCACACGTATAACAGTTGACGCGGCTACTCCGGATCGGTCGCCACAATCTACATAAAAGTCTACACTATCACCAAAATAAGCCTGAGCCATGTCCATATTATTAGACTGTGGCTGGCCCGGTAAGTTTGCGCTAGATGTTAATAATGGCCCTGTTTTACTTAAAAGGCTTATCAGTTCTTTGGGCGCAGCAGCAACACGACAAGCTAGACTCATTTTGCCAAGGTGTAAATAGCTTAGGCCATGGCCAATTGGTATTACTACGCTTATCGGGTATGCCCAAAACTGCTCTACGGCGGTCAAGTAACGCTTTTTTATACCAAGTTCCACTAATTGATTAACATCGGCAGCAATAATTGTACCAGGCTTAATTTCACGATGCTTTAAACCATACAGCCGCGCTACCGATCGCTCGTCTGCTGCTCGACAAACCAAGCCGTAGATAGTATCGGTCGGCATTACGCCAACCCCGCCATCTAGTAATGTGCTGATTAATTCGGAATCACTTAACGTGTTAAGTATTTTGGCCATACTCTATTATTTTACCACCCAGTTATGGCAAATGTAGTAATAAAGTTGGTTAGAACCCGACAGTTTGTGTGCTAACGTCTGTATCCGGGAATTCTTTGCTGTCATCAAGCTTTTTTAAGCTATCATCAACTTTCTTGGTAGTAGCATCAACATCTGCCCCAGTAACCCGCGGCGTACTAGCGCTAGTATCAATCTTCGAAGTTACAGCTGGGGGGTTTTGTTTCTTAGAAAACACATAGACAACTAAGGCTCCGATGCCAAGGGCGATAATTAGGCTAATCAATAACGCTACTATCGGCGTGCTGCGCTTTTTTATTGGACGAGGTGGTATCGCTAACGGATTATTGGGCTCGGCTTCTTGGGGCTCTTGGTCATTTTGGTCACTCTGCTCATCGGTTTCGCTTGATTCATCTTTTGCTTCAGTCAGCGCAGGTGCGTCGGGTTGAACATCAATCTGCTCACTAGTTTGGTCGTCAGTTACGCTATCGCTAGGCTGAGATGGTTGGTTGGCCTGAATCTCTTGAGGCTCTTCTATATCCGTTACCTCCGTCATCTCAAAACCTGGTAAATTCTGGTCAGTCGTGTCGTCAACAATAACCGGCACTGGTTCAGATTCATTACTCTCACTCGCTACGCTACGGACAGATGGTTGGGGTCGGCGTGCGTGTATATCCATCACTCTGCCTGGAGACTTAGTTACTGGAGTTATATTATTATCGTTTTCCATAATCTTAATTACCTTTTGTTTGCTTGTTGTCGTCTAGCATCTGCTGCTTAATGATGGCCAACGATGGTTTTATGTCGCTTTCAACGTAGGAATGTATCATTTGTGAATCTTGTACGACAATCTTGTGTGCGTCTCTGGCTGTATCTAAGGTAGCTTTAAAGCCAACAGGGTCCTTGGTACACTCCATGTCAGCTAAATCGGACACAGCCTGGCTATAGGCAGCTAAATCAGTATTAAATGTGTCTATTTTGGACTTCAGATTGACTATATTGCTGTCGATTGTATCAGCGTTATTTCCGGCCGTCTTGAGCTTTGTGGCCATGTTGCTAAGAGTTTCAACTACCTCGCTGTAAACCTGGCTGCGGTTGGTGGTGGCTGTAGCAATTCGAGTTTTGGCTGGGGCTATATTGCTCTGAGCTAACACGCATTTACTAGTAATCGTGTTACGCAAATTGTAGGGTAATTGGGTTTTAAGCTTAGTTTTTCGCTCTTGTATCCGGTCCGATATATTAGACTGATCTGTGGCAGCAACTTTCATAACAGTATCGGCTAATTGACTAACTGGTGACATTTGTTCTGCCCTTGCTAGCCCAATTGCAAAGAGGGGTACGACCAAAATCGTAGCCAAACCTATAATACCCATGCGTCTCATTTAGTTAGTTGCCCCCCGTTTCTTAACAGTTATTGTAACACGGCTATATTGCTTATAGAAACAATGATTAGGACGTGTGTTTTGCCAACCAAGTCATGATCACTCCGGTGCATATCATGTATGGGAAGTAGAGTATAGCCGTGTCGGCCCAAGAACGATTTTGGTGATGGATAGCCACAAATGCGCTGATTAAAAGAGCGAATCCTATAAAATAGCACGACCAACCCTGCCAAGTAATTGGGATAAAACTCCATCGTAACTGCTTAAACCATTTTTTATTCTTTGTGCGAGTCGCCATACTTTTAATTATATACCCGTCTTTAGAAATTAATAGTAATACCAACGGTCTATGCCGCTAGTACTCGTAACGTCACGTATTTTGACCGGGGCGCCACCATTGGTGCTGACAGCGTAGTCTGCTGTTTCTTGGTTGGTCTTAACACGGTAAACCAAGGTTGTATTATTCAGCCATTCTAATGGACCTGATATACCCGGTAACGTCTGTAGCACTACATCATTTTTTGCAGCCACATCATAGCTTATTAGGACTCCCTTACCGTCACGACTATCTATCCAAGCGCTGTGCTTGCCATCAGGGCTATTTTCGTAGACTCGACTGTTTTGGCTGGCTGGGGCATTATTAAGCTTTGTGGGCTGTTTGCTACCAATTTGATAGTCGTACCACTGTTGCTGGACCGATAATGCTAAGTGATCGTAGGACGTTCTGTATATATTCCAAACTTCGTCATTAAACACTGTTTGGAACCCACTACCGTCGGCATCCATTTTATAAAGTCCTACTTTGCCGGATTGGTACGCACTGGACGGCGCGTAATAGATAGCTTTATCAATCGCAATGACATCATTAAAGTAGTTGCTACTAGCAAGTTCTTTGTTAGCCTCGGTTTTATAATTATAGCTCATCAGGCGGTACCTTTTAGGATTACTAGCGCTAGCGCCCGAAGCAACCTGAACATACACCAAATTGTCACCAGACCAATCGACTAATTGTATACGCTCTGAAGTTGCAACGCTCTTAGTGGTGTTGTCGTCAAGATTTATAAGGACCAGATTGCTTAGCACAAACCCATCACTATTGTGTTGATTGCCACGGTTCGACACATAAGCTATCTCGTTGTCTGTCTTGTGAGCAGCTATAACTAAATTATTCTCTCGCTCAGCCCCGCTACCCGGCAAAACTAAGCGCTCGCCCTTGCCGTCTATATACACACTATACAGATCATAGGAACCAGAACGCTTAGAGATAAATGCATGCCGCTTACTCGGCACGAGCTTGACTGTATGATCGACCGTATCGCTAGCCGTTATAGAAACTACTTCGTCACGGAACCCATCAGCTTTTATAGTAACGGACAACTGGTCGTCAGGGCGGTCCACTGTTAGCGTTATAATACCCTTTTCGTCAGACTTCGCATCAGCGTCAATGCTACTCGCTACACCAGTCGTAATTGGCTTGCCTGATAGGAAATCAACAACCGTGAAAACATACTGTGTACCTGTGGGTTTAAGCGATAAATCACCTAACTTATTGCTGCCCCAACCAATCACTAAAGCCTTTTTTATTGGTGCAAAAGCACGCTTGTTAACCACTAAATCTGTATTGCCTAGCTTTATGTTCTGTAACTTAGCAACACCATCGGCGTTAGTCATGGTTGATATGCCATTCATGGTAACTTGAACGTTTTTAAGCGGCTGCTGGGTGCTACCATCTAGTACCTTTATAGAGCTAGCGGCCCTGACTCCAGCCGTATTTAGTAGGAAATACCGCGAAGTTGGCACAATACCGATAGCTAAAACGATTATTAATATCGATCCAAAAAGCCCCCATCTAAATGCTGGCTTAGCCCACCAGTCCTTAAGCGTTTGCTTGAGGCCGCGTCTGGTTTTTGGTAATTTAACGCTGGGGCTATCGTCGCTATCCCGTACTGCGTCCTCGGCCTCAAGTAAATCATCGCTCTCCTTAGCAATAATGTCTTCGACAGCTTTGTCGGTCTCGCTATCCGCTACAACCGTCTTGTCGCTCAATGGAGCGTCGGCTTTATCGCCGCTGTCATCTAAGGCTGGTTCACTAGAATCACCAAGGCTTTCATCTTTGTGCTCTCCCTGGTCATCGGTCGTTTCCGACTCACCAAGGCTGTCTATAGCTTGGTCTAGCTTATCCTTGATGTCTTCTGGGTCAGCGGGGGCGCCATTTGCTTCATTATGCAGACGTATTCTTGATTTTTTTGGGCTAGGCTTGGCTTTACTAGATGGTAGTTCTGGGGCCGTAGCAGCGTTGTCAAGATTTATAACTTTGGTCTCTTTAAGGTCGCTTAGGTCAATTTCTGTCTTGGCGGGTACTGCGGCGGTCTTACTCGGGGGTATATCCGGTAGCTTTGGGTCCATCATATGCTTAATACGCTCTTCGATATCTTGAGCGTTCTTATTAAGATCTTCTGGGCGTTCGTCTTCCATGATTATTGCTTATCCTTGATGGTATTAGTGTATCAAAACTGACTGGTCATACCTAGGCTACCGCCTACGCTTTTTGGAGTGTTTAGGTGAGTTTACCTTTGATTTTTTGCGAGCAGCCTTAGCGCGTAGCTCTGTTAATTCAGCTTCTGCTTTACTATCTACCACGGGTGTTTCTTGTTTGAATTGGCCTTTTTTACTGGCTGCATAAATTGCGTACAGTATGATAACTACCAATAAAACTTCACCAACAGTCACCATCCATGAGTTGGACCCGTTAGATGAATAGTCATCCGCAACTGTAGCGCTAGTAGTATTAGGGTTAGCCGGACCATTCGATCCAACGACTTGCAGGTCACTGACATTGGGCAACTTCTGCTCATCAACGCCTGGTTGGCCAGATATTGGCTGTAAGTCTGCGCTATTAAGCTGGAGGCTAGATGACGGGTTATTTTGAGGGTTTTGGGTAGTAGGCTGATACAGAGCCGACGGGTTACCGCCTAAACTTGAACCATTGATCGCTGCAACCGAATTAGGAAAGGCTGTTACAAAAATAAACCCTAGTACGAGTAAACCAGCTACAACAAACTTTCGTTCGGAACTTACCATTAGCTAAAGTATGAGGCTCAAGCAAATATATTTCAACTTTTATATTAATACTTAACACGTTAAGTATTAATATAAACTTTATGAGTGTAGAAGTCTGGTTAAATATAGTTTTAAGGGGTCAAACGGTTTATATCTCGCGGGAATAGTATGGCCTCTTTAACATTAGCCAATCCAACTGCCTTCTCTGTTAATCGATCGATTCCAAAGCCAAAACCTCCGTGCGGCGGGAGACCGTGTTTGAAGGCAGAAACATAAGGGGCAAAGCCGGATGCATCCGGATCAATACCAGCTGCTTTCATCTGTTCTATGAGCTGTTCGTAGCGGTGTTCACGTTGTGGGACGGTTGATATTTCGATACCACGGAATAATAAATCGGCAGACAGGGCTGTGCCGTTCTCGCCTTTCATATGATAAAACTTCATCTTGCTGGCCGGCAGTTCGGTGGCAAAAACCGCTTCACAGCCATCATGCTTCTTGGCATATTCACAAATCCATTTTTCTTCTTCAGGGGTTAAATCTATCTCATGGCTCATGTCTTTGCCAGTCGCCTTTTGATACATTTCATGTATTGTGGCCATGCTGTAGCGCGGGAACTCTGGCTTAAGTACGAGATCTGGGGCCTGTAAACTTTTAAGCTCAAGGGCGTGTTCCTCATACAATCTGTTCAGGACTGTAAAAACGAGATTTTCTAACATTTTGAGTACGTCGTCGTAGCTTTCAATAAAGCCCATCTCTACATCGAGCATAGTCACTTCTGATACGTGGCGCGTAGTAGCGCTAAGCTCGGCCCTAAACGCTGGGGCAATCTCAAAAACTCGCTCAAACACACCAACCATAATTTGTTTATAAAGTTGGGGGCTCTGGGCTAGCGTTGCCTCTTTACCGAAGTAGTCTAACTTAAATACTTCGGCTCCACCTTCGGCCGCACCGGCTACTAGTTTAGGGGTATTTATCTCTGTAAAGTCTTGTTCGTGCAAGAACTCACGAATATAGCGTAGCAGCTCTGCTCGAACCTTAAATAGCTTGGTTTCCTGTAGGTTTCTTAGTCCAATCGCACGGTAGTCAAACAATGTATCTAGATTTTCAGATTTATGGCTCAATGGTTTATCTATTTCGACGGGAGGTTCTTCGGTCACAGGTACAACAACCTCAAGCTTTACGTCATGTAATTCAGCGCCACCTGGGGCCCGTGGTTCTTCGACTGCTTTGCCGGTAACGCTCAGCACTGTGCCAATCTGCAGGCCGCGCAGCTTCTCTACTTCGTCCTTATCTTTAATAACGACTTGGGTTAACCCCGTGCGATCACGAATATTTATAAAAGTAATGCCCCCCAGTAAGCGCTTTTTGTGTATCCAGCCTTTAACCGTAATATCTTTGCCAACATGTTCGGCTATATCTTTACTTAAAATTCTCATCATTTACTCCAGGGTTTAATTAATTACTAGCTAGTGGCCGAGTGGACAAAAGCAACACGCGCATTGGTCCGTAAGTTCATATTACTAGCAAGTACTGCTTACCATCAGATTGAATTATAGCCTAAATCGCCTAATTTGATAAGAAATTCTGGCCGATAGCAGCACCGGAGTGGCGTTGGTAGCAACTACAGTTCGACGGTCTCATCAATCGAGTCTTCTGGGATAGCCGATTTCTTGACTGGTTCTAGCTCTCCAGAAGCGACCGGTGCCTCGTTTGGTTTACGCTGTTTGTGGTCAACTTTTGCACTTCTAGCTGCTACTGCCCTAAGATCATCATATTGGTCAAACTCATCTATAATAGGCCTGCCAATTATTGCCTCTAGAACATCTTCCATCGTGATTATTCCAACATATTCTTCGAAGCTGTTAACCGCTACAAATAACTGCCTGCGAGTCTTAAGTATTGCCTGCAAAGCATCGTGTAGCGATTGATCTTCGTGAACATACGAAACGCCTTTATTCATGTGCTTGCCAACCAACCCACCGTGTTTAACATTTATGATGTCACGGAGATAAAGCACGCCTACTATATTGCTGTTGTCGCCGTCATAAACTGGGAAACGTGAATGACCGCTAGAATGGAGCTCGTCCATGAAAATGGGGCCGATGGCTTCGTCAACCGAAACTGCCTTAACCACTCGGCGTGGCACCATGTGTTGGCTGACAGTATCGTCCCCAAATTTAAGCGCGTGTAAGGCAATTTCTAGTTCGACACGTTCTATATGATTGTCGGGCTGTACTTGCTGTTGCTCTAATAAATCGATTAGATCGCCCCTGTCATACAGCCCAGTGTGTATCCTAATGGGTCGGTGCTTTCTAATAAATCTTTCAACGATATTTGCAGTTGGGTGCACGTATGACAACAGCTTCGCGAGTGCAGGCGCACTCCAGGCAGCTATGTATTCACTCGCCCTAGTAACCCTAGCAGCTGGAATCCACACAAAGCCAAGCCAAACCAGTAACACACTGGCAGCTAGCGCAAACCAAACCGGTGCACTTATAGAGACAATTACAAAAAATCCAGCGGCAGAAGCACCGATTAGGAACCATAAAACTGACCGCAAAGTGTAGTCGTAACCAACCGCCTTCATGATAGCCCCTGCCAAAACATCACCATCACGCGACCTTCGCTTTAACTCTTTCAGTGGAACGCGCGAATATGTGCGCTGTAGGCTGACGGTTAGTAATGTAAGTAATCCGAATAGAACACTTAGGAATGTATGCATGATTACATGTTACTATAAATCAGTAGTAATTGAGGGACAAAATGAGTAACAAATTCTTTATAACAGTTCTTGTAGTAATAGCTTTGGTAATTGGGGCCTTTGCCATAACCAAGAAAAGTAAGACGGTAACCAGTAACGTACAGCCAACGAACCACATAAGAGGCAATACTAAAGGTGGAGTAGCACTACTGGAGTATGGCGACTACCAATGCCCAGCCTGTGGCCAATATCATCCGATCATTAACCAAGTTATGGATAAATACGGTGACAAGATATCTTTCCAGTTCCGTAATTTTCCGTTAACTCAGATACACAAAAATGCCTTTTTGGGTGCTAGAGCAGCCGAAGCCGCCGACAAGCAGGGTAAATTCTGGGAAATGAACAACATGCTCTACGACAATCAACAGGTTTGGTCTGAATCAAGCAACCCGACAACTATATTAGAAGGTTACGCTAAACAGCTGGGGCTCAACGAAGCTCGATTTAAAACTGATAGTGCTAGCGAAGCCGTTAACGACATCATCAATGCGGACCTTAAGGCTGCTCAGGCTCTGAAATTAGAGGCAACACCTTCATTCTTCATTAATGGTAAGAAGATTGACCCGCTACCAAGAAGCGCTGAGGAATTCTACAAATTAATCGACAAAGCCTTGGCCGATAAAGCCAAAAGCTAGTCAGCTAAAAGCTTTAAGCTAAAGCAAAAAACAGGCCTTATGTGCCTGTTTTTTGCTTATAGTCTGTTCCCTACTTAATAAGTTAGGAACTGTTGCCAGCTTGGGCGACGTATTTTGACTTCCACGTGCGTACCCCGATTGTTTATAATTTTTATTTTGACCGTCATGCGGCCTTCTCCTCCTGAACTTCAAACCCCTCACAGGCTCTCGAACATAATTATTTTTTTTAAATTTTTGTCTTCTGCTGCGGTCCGTATGAATACGAATCATCGCACTTTTCGAAGTCACACCATTATTACATATGCTTACGCTTAAAGTCAACTATGACATGCGTCAAACGTGTGTATAATAATCAACAAGCATAAGCAATCTAATGGCTAATAAAAAGACAAAGTTCACTGTAAGAAACGCGGCTGAGGCACCAGCCGTTATGTTGGATAGGGCGGTTACTTCAGGCACGAACTTATCAAAAAAGCTCCCCAAAAATCAGGTTTTGGCCAAAACTAAGGGATATTGGCATGATTTAGGGCCTGGTTTAACTACAGGCGCTTCGGACGATGATCCGTCTGGTATAGCTACTTACTCCCAAGCTGGGGCCCAGTATGGTTTTGGGCTACTATGGCTATCAATCTTCACATTTCCACTCATGTCTATTATTCAGGAAATGTGTGCTCGTATTGGCCTAGTTACTGGTCGAGGGCTGGCCGGAAACATACGTTTGCATTTTTCGAGACGTATTCTTATAGCTAGCTCATTGCTGTTGTTTGCCGCCAATGCCTTTAACATCGGTGCTGACCTAGGCGCCATGGCCAAAGGCGCCCAGCTAATTCACCCTAGCTTATCTTTCACCGGCCTAGTTGTCGGCTTCACTGTTGTTTCGCTCGGGCTCCAGATATTCTTAAATTATGCCCGTTACGCTCGTATCCTTAAGTGGTTAGCGCTTATTTTATTAGCTTACATTGCTTCGGCGCTACTAGCCCATCTTGACTGGAGCTTAGTGCTTCATAAAGCTTTGGTGCCGCACATCCGGTTCGAGAAAGAGCAAATTCTACTAATTTGTGCCATCTTAGGCACAACTATTTCGCCGTATCTGTTTTTTTGGCAAACATCTATCGAAGTAGAAGAAAAAGTTTTAGCTGGCAAGTCGCTCTTAAGGTCACGTATTGGCACGACTAAGCAAGAAGTTAAATCAATGAGGACCGATGTATGGTCTGGAATGTTGTTATCCAATGTTGTTATGTTCTTCATAATCGCTGCCTGTGGGGCAATCCTGTTCCCCCATGGCATTACCAACATTACATCGGCCTCTCAGGCAGCCGAGGCTCTAAGACCATTTGCTGGTAATACTAGTTACTGGCTATTTGCAGCCGGCATAATTGGTACAGGCTTACTGGCTATACCCGTCCTAGCGGGCTCAAGTTCGTATGCTTTAAGCGAAGCTTTCCGCTGGAAGTCCGGATTATACAGACCGCTAAGCCAAGCTTATGCATTCTATGGCATTATTATTATCTCTATGTTGGTCGGCTTAGGCATAAACTTTACTGGCATCGACCCTATTAAAGCGCTTATTTACTCGGCTGTTGCTAACGGTATAGTCGCCCCAGTCGTCTTGGTATTTGTGGTTCTAATGAGTAGCAACAAAAAAATTATGGGTAAATGGGTCAACAAAAAGCCAATCACTTGGATAGGCTGGTTTATAGTCGGCGCTATGACTCTGGCTGGCGTAGCTGCAATCGTAACTTTACTTATGTAAGTGTTTTTTAGTTCTGTCTTGGCGAACTTCAGATATTTTATGGTGGATCTTATGGAGTGTAGCTGGTGGGTTATCAGCATAACGACCATGCAAACTACTAAATTCAGCGTCTAGCTCGGCTAGCTCGTCATCTGTTAGCTGTTCAAGATCTACAAATGTATCACGGGCCGCTTGCGTAACTCTTAGCAGCTCGTCAAGTTTTAGCTGCATAGCTTTGCCATCACGGTTCTGAGTGCTCTGAATCAAAAATACCATCAAAAATGTACAAATAGTTGTGCCAGTATTTATAAATAACTGCCAGGTGTTCGAATAATGGAAAAGCGGGCCAGTCACCGCCCATGCAATAACAAAGAATACGGCCGCAAAGAATACGTAGGCACCGCCAACAGCGTTAGAGACCTTTGTAGCCAATCTTCTAAATGAGTCTTTCATGTTTTTATTCATAGTTTGTGTATCATACCCCTTATGTTGTAGAATACATCATAGTAACATCTAAACACAAACATCATGCAAGCATCAATATTCGGAGAACTTAGCGCGGTAATAGCCATAGCAACAGGTGTTGCACTATTAATGCGTCTCATTCACCAACCGTTAATCATTGGCCACATTCTAACCGGGCTAATTGTCGGGCCAACAGTTTTACACGTAATTCAATCACCAAGCACAATGGAGACATTCTCTAGTATCGGTATTGCACTACTATTATTTATCATCGGGCTAGGCTTAAACCCACGAATTATTCGAGAGGTTGGGAAAGTCGCAACCATCGCCGGAGTTGTGCAGGTTGGGCTAAGTACTGCCGTAGCCTACGTCGTTGCATTGGCGTTTGGTATGGGCCGAGTTGAAGCCTTATTCTTAGGCGTTGCACTAGCGTTTTCTAGTACAATCATTATCCTTAAACTACTGAGTGACAAAAAAGAGCAAACTAGGCTATACGGCAAGATTGCGACTGGGCTACTTTTAATTCAGGACGTACTGGCAACTATTGCATTACTGTTTGTAACAGCTAACGATTCACCAACAGGCTTCTCGCTGGCTGGACTTGGTCAACTATTCTTTAAAGGAGCCTTGTTAGCCGGGGCTCTATTTATAATTGGTAGTATTGTTTTGCCCCGTTTCCAGAAGCTTATTGCTGGTAGCCAAGAGTTCTTATTCTTGTTTGCTATTGGCTGGGGATTTGGCAGCGCAGCCTTATTTGAACATATTGGGTTTTCTTTAGAAATAGGCGCACTTTTGGCTGGGGTAGCACTAGCAGGCCTTCCTTATGCCCAAGAGATAAGTGCTCGGTTACGCCCACTGCGTGACTTCTTTATTATTGTGTTCTTTATATCACTAGGTACCCGCCTAAACTTCGGTAGTATCGAAACTATGATACCTATTATTATGATAAGCAGCTTTATGGTCATAATACTTAAGCCGGTAATAATTATGATGACTATGGGGCTCATGGGCTACACAAAGCGCACTAGCTTTAAAACAGCGATTACAATGGGGCAAGTCAGTGAATTTTCGATTGTATTCGTGTTAATAGGCAACAAAGCTGGTTTAGTGTCCGACAATCTGGTAGGTATTATTACCATACTGGCCCTGATTTCAATTGCCGCATCAACTTACTTTATAATTTACTCCGACAAACTATTTTCTGTATTCGAGCATAGTCTTGGCCTATTCGAGAGGCGCAAACCGAGGTCCGATCGCGAGTCTAAACAGCATTATGATTTGATGTTATTCGGATATCAAAAAGGTGGCCATGAATACGTAAAAGTTTTTAGGGCTCTTAAAAAACGTTTTATTGTCATCGACTACGACCCAGAAGTTATTGATGCTATGGAGAACCGCAAAGTACCCTACATTTACGGCGATGCAATGGACGTTGAATTACTGGCCGAAGCCGGCCTAGACAAAGCTAAACTGGTGGTATCTACAATCAGTGACTACGCAACCAACGCCTTTCTGGTAAAAATGCTAGAAAAGATCAACCCCAACGCCGTTGTAATTGTGTCGGCCGATAGATTTAACAACGCTGCTGAGCTCTACAAGCTTGGTGCTAGCTACGTAGAGATTCCACACTATATAGGATCCGAAAAGATTGGATCGTTCATTAAAAAGAGCCAACTAAAAAAGAGCGAATTTAAAAAATACCGCGAGCGCCACCTTGCTTATCTAGAAGCTAATTATTCATTTGTTGCTGAGCCAAATGATGGAGCAATGGGCTAGCCAACCCTTCTAATCTCAGACTCTCGGTTCAGATTCTTGAAGCGTAAAGTCCATGTTCGTGAGCATAATCACAAACTTGAGCTGATGTATCGGTTGGTAAGCCTTTTTTGATCGCTTGGCGCACACTCGATGACGATGTAGCCTTATGGTCAAGAATTACTAGCTCGTAATTTATCCTTAAATTTCGTGTAACAGCCAAGGTCTCAATAACTTGATGCAAGGCTAGTTCGTGGTGCTTCCTAGTGGCTATTAGCAAATCGACACTCTCCACAAGCTCAGCCACGTGAGGCCAATGGGCAATGTGGGCAATTACGTCATCACCAAACATCAAAACTAAACGATACCCCGGGAACCTGGCCTGCAGGACTGGTAATGTCTCGTTGACCGTAAATCTAGCCTGT
>JBDTJP010000089.1:0-8964 GCA_039935755.1 Saccharimonadales bacterium (SeqCode) | reverse complement strand
TTTTTCGGCAGCAACTAAAGCTTGGTAGGTCATTGTACCGGTGGCTACGATAGTAATATCAGTGCCCTCGGCGTAAACATAAGCATCGCCAATCTTGAACGGAGTCTTCTCTGTCGTGAAAACTGCTATCGGCTCACGGGCCAAGCGCATATAGTTAGGGCGCGGGTCTTTTGCCATAGCTAGGGCTGCTTTTTCGGCCTCAACCGAATCGGCAGGCGCAATCACAACCATGTTAGGCAACACACGCATCAGAGCCAAGTCTTCCAACATCTGGTGCGTTGCTCCATCTTTGCCGGTATATAGTCCAGCGTGTGACCCAATAACCTTAACCGGGCGATCATTCAAACATATAGTTGTACGAATTTGCTCCCAGTTACGACCAGGGCTAAAGGCTGCGTAGCTGCTAACGAAAGGTATTTTGCCCATAGCTGCCAAGCCAGATCCGACCGTAACCAAGTTTTGTTCTGCGACTCCAACACCTACGTATCGATCCGGGAATGCATCGCGGAACAAGCTTATCTGTGTTGAATCTGTTAAGTCAGCACAGACTGCAACCACATTTTCGTCTAATTTACCGGCCTCAAGCAAGCCTCTGCCGAAACCTTTACGGTTTGGCTCCAAGACAATATCTTCTGCTAATATATCTGGTACTAAATGCATGTTATTCATCTTCGCTCCTAATCTTTCCACCTAGAGTCCTGAGTTCATGTAGGGCCTTTTTAGCCTGCTCTTTATCTGGTTGCAAACCGTGCCATCTAAAGTCGTATTCCATGAAGTCTACGCCCTTGCCAGGTATAGTATGTGCAATTATCATGACAGGTTTTTCAATAATAGCCCGCCCCATTGCGCAGGCGTCAATCACCGCTTCTACGTTGTTACCGTCAATGTCTATAACGTGCCATCCAAAAGCTTCCCATTTACCCTTTAAATCCTCTAGAGGCATAACTGATTCGGTAGGGCCGTCAATTTGAATGTTATTGCGATCAATAATTCCTATGATGTTATTCAGTTTGTACTTACTGATAACCATTCCAGCTTCCCATATATTGCCCTCGTCAAGCTCACCATCGCCCATGACGCAGTACACCCAACGGTGAGTGTCTTTATTCATTCGCATAGCTAATGCCATACCGGCAGCCTGGCTTAAGCCACAGCCTAATGGGCCACTGGTAGTCTCGAGTCCTGGCAGTCTAGTACGCTCAGGGTGACCCTGTAAACGCGACCCAAAATCACGTAAAGTTGATAGCTCTTTTTTATCGAAATAGCCTGATTCTGCCATTGCTGCATACAGCACAGGGGCACAGTGGCCATTACTCAGGAGTAGTATGTCGCGTTGATTCCAATCAAGATTCTTAGGATCATGTTTTAAAATATCAAAGTAAAGTGCTGCAAATATGTCAGCCAAACCCATCGGTCCTGCGCTGTGTCCACTTTTGGCCGTCTCGAGCATCTTTATGATGTCTTGGCGGATGATATTTGCTTTTTTTTCTAATTGTTCTATTGTTAATTTTTGATTAGCCATGCTGTTAGTCCTCATTCAGTCGATGACTCTAGTATAGCATAAGCGCTACCCGGGTTCTGGGACCCTTGTATGAATCCGCCAACGTTCAGCACGTTTATACCACCATGTATTAATTCCAACGCGTTCTTGTCGTTAATACCACCATCCCAGCTGATCTCTACCCCCTGTTTAAGAGCCCTGATCTCTACCACCTTACTAAGTAAATCTAGATTAGCTTCGCCGCCATGATGACCAAGGTGACCGCTAAAAATGAGCACGTGGTCAAAGTCAGCTATATAGCTCGCAATCCTATTTACGGGTGTATCGCTAAGTAAAGCGATCCCAACTTTAATATCATGGCCGTGCAGCTCTTTAGAAAACTGTGCATGTGATACATCAGCCTCGGCATGTATAACCACCATATTTGGCTTAAGCTTTATCAATTGCGCTAAGTGCTCCATAGGCTTTTGATACATTAGATGAATATCGGCTACTATGTGCTCCGGCCACCAAATACGATCAAGCGCCGGTGACACAGTTGGTGCAAATACACCATCCATCAGGTCAATATGGATCCGTTTGGCAAAAGATTCGATATTTTCTATTTGTTGTCTGTACTCGTGAGTATCAAAGGCTGTTACGGTTGGGCATATAGTTATCATGCTTATACTATATACGAGCAGTGAGCTATTTGGATAGGGGTAGCATGTTAAGCTGCTAAAATAGTGTGGATTTGGTTTTCGGCAGTATCTAGATCTTTTGCTACGTACTCACGAGCTGCGTCATCTAAAGGCATCTTATCTGCTGCGTAGAACTGGGCCAAGTCATTCGTTGGCATTTCATTATCTTTTAATAGCGCGGTTCTTATTATTGGCAAATAGCTGTTAGCCTTACGCACTAAGTATAAGTAATCTTTATCCGGCGTCATTTTATCCCCATCCCCAAGCAAGTCGACTACGTCCTCCGTAAATTCGGCAATTGCACCAACACGTGCAATAAGTTGACCATACCTAAACAGACCATCTGCATGCCCAATATCTGAACCAAAATGATTTATATCCAGTGATGGTAAGTGAGTGGTCAATCCTATAATTATCTGTTCTGTTGAGCCGCCGAACCTATCACGTATTGTCTCCAAGGCCAGCGCACGAGATCGTTCTTCTGACACTTCTGGGCCCACGTTGGCGAGCTCATTAGGATGCTTTACTACAGAATCATGTAGCAATAGAGCTTTGACTAGTTGCGGGTCGGCAACACCGAGCTGTTTTCGTGATAAACCCCTAATAGCCGTCTTGAGTAAATGATTGATGTAAGGCTCCCCAGCGCGTACATCATCAACGTGCAACTCTGCTGCTAAACTATAAGCATCCTTGATAGACGATAACTCTTCTCGGAAGCCTGTGACGTTAGATCGCCGAAGCGCTTCAATAACTAACTGATCTTCTAACCCGGCGGTAACGCCATTATTAGACGTATGCTGAATCGGTAAGACAGTAACAGCTTCCACTGGGACGTGCGGTATTTCTGGATTGTTACGTAAAATATTACTCATAAGTATATATTATACCACAACTTTGTATTATTGCACTATATGTTGTCTATTTCGTGAATACGACGCTTAAATCTAGCAGCCTCAGCAAATGGAGTGTTTAAAAACACCTCTGCTAAGTTATTGGCAACGTCTTGAGTTAAAGTCCTGGATGGCAAGCAAAGTATGTTCACGTCATCATCATTACGGCTGGCCCGCACAGATTCACGGTCGTAACCTAAGCAAGCTCTTATGCCTTTGTATCTGTTAGCAGCTATACATATACCCTGGCCACTACCACAAATAAGTATTCCGCGAATGCTGGGGTCTTTGCTACCAAGCATAGCATTTACAACCCTAGCGGCAACTGTAGGATAGTCGTCGACTGGGTCCAGTACATCAGCTTCCGTATCGTGGACCGTATACCCGGACTTTCTAAGATAAGCTATCAGCTTTTTATTCATGTCAAAGCCGTTATGATCGGCTCCAATGTATACTGTTTTACTGTTCATAACTTTATGCCTATCAGATGTTAAGCATGGTCATGCTTTTCGGCTTTGTGTAAATATCTACCCGTATCAGCCACAACTTCGACTAATCTGTTGCTGTAACCCCATTCGTTGTCGTACCAAGCAACAACTTTTAGCATATTGCCTCCAATAACTGCAGTCAGGTTAAGATCAACAATTGCTGAGTGACTGTTGCCTATAAAGTCACTACTAACCAGCTCTTCTTCGGTAACGTCCAGGATACCCTGGTAAAAGGGTTCTTTAGCTGCCTTTTTAAAGACTTCGTTAACTTCCTCTACCGTAACAGGCCTGCGAGTAATAATTACAAAGTCGCTCAGCGAGACAACAGGCGTTGGTACGCGCACGCTCATACCGCCGAATATACCTTCAAGCGCAGGCAAGGCTTTAGCAGCCGCAATTGAGGCACCAGTTGTAGTTGGCACAATATTTTCAGCAGCCGACCGGGCTTCACGCAAATCCCTGGCAGGAGCATCCTGTAGCCTCTGGTTGGCCGTATAGCTATGTATAGTGGTCATCATGGCTCTTTCGATACCAAAATGACTCTCAATAACTGCAGATACTGGCGTAATACAGTTAGTGGTACAGCTTGCGTTGCTAATTATATCGCTAGCGGTTTCAAGCTTATCCTCGTTAACACCTAAAACAATAGTCGTGGCACCCTCGCCTTTGGCTGGGGCACTAATAACAACTCGCTTGGCACCAGCCTCAATATGAGCCCGAGCTTTAGCTGGATCGACAAAAAAACCAGTAGATTCAATAACTACATCTATATCTTCGGCTTTCCATGGTAATGCAGCTGGATCCTTCTCAGCTAGCACTTTAATGTGAGTGCCATTAACAATGATACCGTTCTGGTCTGAGCTGACGGTGTGTTGATAGGTCCCGTAGTTACTGTCGTGCTTAAGCAAATGTGCAAGTGTATGTGTATCGGTTAAGTCATTTATTGCGATAATATCGATGTCAGTTCGGTCAAATGCTACCTTAAAAGCATTGCGACCAATACGGCCAAACCCATTAATTGCTACTCGTGTCTTGGTCATTTTGCCCCCTCTTGTTGAATATTAGAATGTAAGACCTTACCAATAGTATATACCGCTTAAGCTTGAGCTGACAAGACCAGCCTAAAATAAAAGAGACGGGGCTATATATTCTCAGTAGTCATTAACGAGCAAGATATATTTATTGCTGGTTCCAGCGGTCAATACATTCTTTAATGATTTTTTTGGCGTCGTCAGCATTACCCCAACCTAAAACTTTGGTGCTGCCAGGCTTTTTAAGATCTTTATAGTGGGTAAAATGGTGTTCTATTTTTTGCTTCCAACGATTGTGCAAGTCGTCCATAGTATTAAGCTCAGCACCAGTATTACGGTCGTCCTCTGGTACGCAAATTACTTTATAGTCCATCTCTCCGTCGTCTTCAAAATTAAGTATTCCTATCACTTTGGCAGAAACGTTTATGCCGGTTGGGATCGGGTCGTTTGTTAGGACTAAAGTATCAAGTTCGTCTCCATCTTCATCTAATGTTTGAGGAATAAAGCCATAGTTTACGGGCTTAGCAAATATGCTAGGCTCTACGCGGTCAAGTACAAAAATTGCTTTGTGGCGGTTCCACTCAATCTTTAGAGTTGACCATTTCGGTATCTCTATAACGGTGTTAATTACACCGCCGTCAACATCACCTGCATCTAAAATCTTATTAAAATCTGTCACTTAATTCTCCTTTTACTTCGGTATTATTGTACACTATAAGTTAATGGATATTATAGGGCACAGAGGTGCAGCGGGGTTGGCGTTAGAAAACACCCTGGAAAGTATCATAGCGGCTACCGAAGCTGGTGTTGATGGTGTCGAGGTTGATGTTCGCGTCACGAAAGACAAGAAACTTGTGCTAAGCCACGACCGCAATACTGGCAGAGTTAGTGCAAAGACTGTTAGCATAAACAGTCATAGTCTAGCTGCACTAAAAAAGCTTATGCTACACAACGGCGGTAAAATGGCCAGCCTCGGTGACGCGTATAAAGCCGCCGGAGGTACATCGCTAGTCGTTGAGGGTAAGGATGATGGCTGGGCTCGCCCGCTTGCGTTGTTTATGCAAAGACAGACCAAGCCACTACATTGTAAGGTGATATCTTTCAACCATCAGGAACTTTATACATTCAGCCTACTTATGCCAAGAGTGCCTACATATGCACTAGAAAAGACTAAGCCATTTGACGTCATGCACACGGCCAAACTACTTGGCTTCACTGGTGTTAATTTGAATTTCTGGATACTTAATCCAGTAACTTATTTACTTGCCAAGCGCTACAAATTAGAAATCATTGTTTACACTGTCGATAAGCCCTGGATGGCCAGATTTTTACGTATTTTGTACCCAAAGATCAGCATAACTACCAACGTACCTCACAAGATGCAGTTCTTAAGAGCGAAACAACAACCGACAAAGTCTTAACCAACTGTATAATGAAAGTATGTACGTTACTTTTGATCACTCTGAAAATCTGACTAACGGCATAGCGACGTTCTGGTTCAAGTCCGACACTGTAGTCGACTATCAGGCTGGGCAGTTTATAGAGCTGTCTCTGCCCCATAACAAGCCAGACAGTCGAGGGCTTAAACGTTGGTTTACACTTTCCTCGTCGCCAACCGAGGATCTACTTGGAATTACAACCAGATACACAAAAATGCGGCCAAGTAGTTTCAAGAAAACCCTCTTAGAACTTGAACCTGGTACTAAAGTGTCTTTTAGTGACCCTATGGGTGACTTTGTATTGCCCATTGATGAGAATATACCGCTGCTATTTGTGGCTGCAGGCATAGGGATTACGCCGGTACGCAGTATTGTTAAGAGCCTTATAGATTCAGGTCAAAAGCGAAGTATTAATATTATATATGGAGCTAAGGATACTAATGATCTCGTGTTTTTGCCAACATTTACACGTTACGGGCTCAAACCAATTGTTATACTTACTAACGATAATTACGCGCAGTCTAGCCGTATTGGACGTATAGAAGCCCAAGATATACTTGACGTATACGATAGACAAACTAATGGGCTAATATTTATATCCGGACCAGGGCAGATGGTCGAGAGTTTAGAGTCGGGCCTAATAGCTGCAAGCATAAGCCCAGAACAGCTCGTACTTGATTATTTCCCAGGGTATCCAGCTACCTAGTCAGTCGCTCAAGTACCTTTGCATACATACGCATCTGATCTGGTGTGATGCTCCTAGACCAAGATGAAACCGCTTCTTCAATCAATTTGTCTGATTTCGGGAGTAATCGTTTACCCTTCAATGTCAGAGACAGGTTGCGTACTCTGCTGTCGTTAGTTGAAATTTTTTGGTAGACAAGCCTCGACGAAACTAGCTTTGTAGTTAACGTTGTGACCTGCGGTAGTGTCACGTCAAGTACATTGGCGATCTTAGACATCTGCATACCACTCTTACCTGATCCTGCTATGGTATTGAGTAATAACCATTCCATAGTGGTAAGTTTATTTGATTTTAGTTGACTCGAGATTATCTCGTGCATTGCCCGGTTTGTTTTGGTCTGTAGCAAACACAGCTCATAGGCACTCAAGTCTTTAGGTTTGTCCATAATAAGTTAAGCATCGCAGATAAACTTTAGTATGTAAAGTTAATCTTTAGTTCGTTTTAACTCGTCTAGGTAGGTACGAATAGTCATGGCGACAGTCGCCCCTTCGCCGGCAGCACTTGCAATTTGCATATTAGCGCCACTGCGTACATCACCAGCGGCGAATACACCAGGGATGTTGGTGGTTAGGCTCTGGTCAGTTTTTACCATACCTATTTCATCCAATTCAACTGGGCTTTCTTTCAAAAATTGCGTGTTTGGCAATAGACCAATAAACACGAATATACCATCGGTCATAAAATCAGTCTTGACCCCATCTTTGGTACCAACAACTTTAACGACTCTGTTGTCCTCGGCTACAATCTCATCAGTAGTCGTATTCAAGTGAACGGTTATCTTATCTGCATACTTTTCTAGTTCGTGTTGCAAGATCTCACTTGCCCTAATTGTACTACGCACCAGCAAGTCAATGTGTGTTGCAAACCTGGTCAGAAATATAGCTTCTTGGACTGCAGAATTACCACCGCCAGATACTACTAATCGCTTGTCGCGGTAAAATGCACCATCGCAAGTAGCGCAGTAATGAACGCCACGGGCAAAATATTCTTTCTCGCCAGGTACGCCCAGCTTCTTATAGTCGCTCCCAGTTGCAATCAATATAGCCTTGGCGTAAACATCACCATCAGTAGTGACTATTTTTTTAACTCCAGCGTCAGTTGTAATCGACGTAACCTCACCATAGCGAATATCAGTCCCAAAACGTTCTGCTTGTTTTTGCAGATTGTCGGCCAAGGTCATACCCGCCAAACCTTCTGGAAATCCTGGATAGTTATCTATCCAATCGGTAACTGCTGCTAGGCCACCCACGACACCTTTTTCATACAATACAGTACCGATGTCTTCTCGGGTAGTATAAATTGCCGCCGTCAGAGCGGCTGGGCCAGCCCCTACGACAACTAAATCGTGCGTATCATTCTGATCTGAAGCTTCTGGCATATTCTATTCTTTCGCAATTTAGTTTAAATCAATTAGGCTACGGCTGGTGCAAGCTTAGAAAGGTTATAGCCGACTATAACGTTCTTTGTATCATCTCCCTTGGTAACAACAGTGACTGGGACTGACATTGCACCGCTTAGCTCAAAAGCTTCTTTTTGGCGTTCTGGGTTTGTATCTAAGTTGACCTCGTCGTAGCTGAAGCCTTTGGCTCCGAGCCATTTTTTAACCATACTGCAGTAAGCACAAGTATTAGTCGTGAAAATAGTTATGTTTTTGACCATTTGGGTGTCTCCTATTTGTTATTTATGAGTTGTCTAGCTTGTATTATATAGCGCTTGTGTTTGAAGTCAACACGCTATATGTTGTGTTTTTTGGTATTTATTGACCAATTTTGACTAATTCTATATCAAAAACTAAATCGGCATTAGCTGGGATGCCTGATCTCGGGTCAGGGTTTGCGCCATAAGCTTGATCAGCCGGTATAAGTAAACGTCTTGTGCCACCAACTTTCATACCCGGGACTCCGTCAGTCCACCCCTTAATAACCCCGCTGAGTGGGAAGGTAGCGGGTTCGCCCCTGTCATGTGAACTCTGGAAAATAATACCAGTGGCGGCAACCGCACCAGTATAATGAGCAGTTATGGTGTCACCGGCTTTAACAACATCGCCTGTGCCCTCTTTTGTATCAATAGCCTGTAGTTTATCTATGTGTTCTATCGGTGTAAAATCTGCTAATTTAGTTCCTTGCAATTGTCCCTCCTTTGGGGTTACTGTTGGTGTTGCTGCTGAATTACCAGCTTGGTTAGTTTTAT
>JBDTJP010000088.1:0-4542 GCA_039935755.1 Saccharimonadales bacterium (SeqCode) | reverse complement strand
GATTGGATATTTAACGACCAAGTTAAAGAGGAAATCTTGGAAATTGACGGTAAAACTTACCGACGCGACCCAGATGTTTTTGATACCTGGCTTAGCAGCTCAAGCTGGCCGTATGCCACGCTCGACTACCCAGATGGGGATGATTTTAAGCATTTCTACCCGTTAAGTCTTATGGAAACAGGTGGTGAAATACTATATCCATGGGTGTCCAGGATGATAATGTTAGGGCTTTACGTAACTGGTAAGGTTCCTTTTAAAGAAGTCTACATACACGGTTACGTAATGGCTGAAGACGGATCGAAAATGAGCAAATCAATCGGCAATGTTGTTGATCCATTCCCTGTGATTCAAAAGTATGGCTCAGATGCCCTACGAATGGGCATTATTGCCGGGCGTTCGCCGGCTGTGAACAGGGGCTACGATCAACGTAAAGTCGAGGATGCTCGTAACTTTTGTAATAAATTATGGAATGTCGCCCGTTTTATCGAAGCCAAGCTTGGGGATGATTTTACAGACAGGGGCGAGCCTACTCCGCAATCAGTTGCAGATACCTGGATGTTGAGTAAATTACAACAGTCTATAGATGCTATGGCTTTGTATATGGACAGTTATAGGTTTTCGGAAGCAAGTGAACAAATATACCACCTCGTATGGGACGACTTTGCTGATTGGTACGTAGAAGCGAGCAAGACTCATCTAAATAAGAACGTTTTGGCGTACGCACTCGAGGTAGTACTGAAATTAACCCATCCGTTTGCGCCATTTGTTACTGAAACAATTTGGCAAACATTGAGCTGGCAAACTGGGGCCAAAGCTAACCCCGAAGATCAGACTAATATGCTTATTACTAGCGAGTGGCCAAAACCTATTAAGGTAGACCAAAAATCGGCTCGAGTTTTTGAGGAAATCAAGACAATTGTTAGCGAAATTCGCTACATTCGAGCCAACCTTAACGGGGGCAGGCCAAAACTCTACCACAGAAGCAACGAGTTTATAAATTTACATAAGGATTTAATAAAAAGCTTGTCTGGGGTACACGATGTGATTAGCGTGCGTGACGGTAGCGGACTTAATTTAACGCAAACTAACCATGTTTGTTGGCTCGATCTCGACCAAGAGACAATCGAGAGATTCAAGGGTCAGCTAAGCCAAAAGTTAGACGAAACCAAGCGCTCTATAGCCCAGCTAGAAGGTCGCTTGGCCAATAAAGTTTATGTGAATAAAGCGCCTAAGGCTCTAGTCGATGAGACCAAGAACCAACTAAGCGTGGCCCAATCACTGCTAAAAAAGCAGCAAACCGAACACGACCGGTTTTCTTAGCGGTACGGGCGTCTAAGCCCTTACGCTACATCTGGAATATCTAGTTCAAGCGAAGACCGTACACGTGTGGCGGATTCTTCTGGGTGATAGTCGTCGAACCACAGTACGCGCCAGCCAAAACGTTGCCCTGCGACCAGGTTAGTCCTGGAATCGTCAACGAACAGTACTTCCTCGGGTTCACAACCTGTAAGTGCTTGGGCTATTTCATAAATATTAGCTTCGGGCTTAATATATCCTACCTGAGAGGAGTCAATTACGGCTGTGTATGGCTCATCCGGCAGTAGGCCATGGCTAATCATCTCGTCTATAAACCCAGGCATAATATTACTTAGCAAGCCTACCTTGTAGTACTTAGCTGCCCAGGTAACTAGTTCATGCATTTCCAGGATTGGATCAATGGCTTCGAGGTAATAGGACTTCCAATCCAAGTTGGCAATACCGATGTCGGTTGCGACTGCAGTGTTAAATGCCTCTAAACTCATATCGCCGCGACAAACAGCGTCATTATAGTGCCAAAAAGCAGTTTCAATAAGGTCTGCTGATACGCCGCTATCTTCGGCCAGTCTAGTAAATGCCCGATGGAAAAACCGAACCAAGCAGCCGTTAATATCAAAATATACGAATCTTATACCAGACTTAGAGCGATACTTTACGGTCGAAGAATCAGATGAGCCTATCGACTCGCCCATAAGCTCACCCAAGGTCATACCGAGCACGCCGGCAATAGATTGAATCGTAAACACAGACGGTGCCTTAATAGCCCCGCGCTCAATCTTAGCCAGAGTCGAATAACTTAATCCAGACTTTTGACACAGTTGTTGCTGCGTTAAACCAGCTGCTTTACGCGCTGATTGCAAACGCTCACCCAGAGCCTGCTCTGAGCTTTGTTGGCCACCCATAACCCCTACCTCATTCATTAGTATTATAGTACTGGTTTTGGTCATTAAATCCAAACCGAACTAGTACTAAAAGGCTAGTTTGCATTACACAAGACCGTTATTTGTTTATAGCGCTCATTATTAGCGTCATCACAACCATAGCTCCAACGCCGGCACAACCAGCAACAATAGCTGCATTTTTGGTGTTACCACCGCTTGATCGCATAATTTTGCTGTAGACCCAAGCTGCCAGCCCAGCTCCTAATAAAAACCCAACAAGTAAGTTTGACATGCTTATATTCTACTATGCGGCAAGCTTTTTAGCTATGGACTCCAAAGCTTCGTGGTCCGGCTCGTTTGCATCTGGGGATGCGTGGAAGTCTGCACTAGAGTAAATAGGTATAAGCTTAACGTGGGCGTGCGGCACGTCTAATCCTTCTATTTGAACACCTATGCGGGCACCGGGGTAGTGGATGCGCATTTTTTGGGCTATTGTTTTGACTACCAACATGAGTGCTATGTAATCTTCATCTGGCAAATCCATAAATTGATCGACTGGGTTTTTGGCAACTACCAGCACCATACCGGGCTGTACCGGGTGTATATCCATGAAGGCTATTGTTTTGTCGTCTTCGTATACACGGTGGCAGGGAAGCTCCCCCTTTATAATTTTAGTAAATATTGTGTCGCTCATACCTACCAGTTTAGCAAACTCGGTGACTACAGCTAGCCGAATACGTAGTAGCCCCGAAGGCGATGTTGTGTTTCTTATCCTTCACAGTGCCTGCGCAAGAGTGCATACTTACAAGCTATGAACGTGGCTACAAGAGGTGAGATAGCTCCGCAAACGCCGGTTAATATACCCGAGCATGAAACTATGCGGCAAAATATAGGTAAATATGTCGGTAGGATTGCTGGCCTAGCAGCAATTACTGTAGCCTCGGCAGTCGGCGGATCGATGATCTTCCCGGCCAAGACAACCTTTGGCCCACACCGTGCCGAAGTTACATTGTCCGCGGACTCCAAGAACACCCTTGATTTAGGGATGATGGGCTCACTCAGTAAACCGACTGGGCTGATTGGAGCTAATATACAGCTTAAAGAAATCCCAAACACCCCATCGCTATCATCTGCAGGCACTGCCGAGATTGGCCAAAGCGAGATTAATGAGTATGTGCATATGTTCAGCGATCCAGATAAGGATGAGGCTGGGGTGCGGACTGCCGTATGGAATCACATGCGCTTACTTGGGCTGATGGGTGGTTCTGCAGCAATCGGAGCGTTTGTTTTGATTGGTGAAGACAGGCGTAAAGAACTAGCCCAAAAGCTTAAATCTAAGCAGGCTTGGGGCGGGCTTATACTTGTAGGCGCGTTGTCTACAGCTACAGCTCCATCGGCACAACCAAAGCTCCCTTCAGCGGTGACGGTTCGGGCCAACCCAGCCTTCAAGGGCACTCCTCTAGAAGGTGTGGAAATCAAAGGTAAAATACTCGACATTTTGCTAAATACCTATGCACCCGAGGCACTTCAATACTACGAAAAAAATCAGACTTTCTATAAAGATGCCCAGGTAAACTTTAGCAAAGCCTTTGGCCGTAGTGAGCCGCTGATGCCGACCAAGAACACTGAGACATTTATGTTTGTGACCGACAACCACTGCAACTTAGGTATGTCTAAGGTTGTCGGAAAGATGAGGTCGGCCTATGGTGTTAAGACAGTCTTAGACGGGGGAGATAGTACGATGGGAGGTACGAGCATAGAACAAGAATGTATAAGCACTTTCCGGTTCCACATGGGTGGTCACACTAACTTGGTCTCTGTGGCTGGTAATCATGACTCCAAGCAGACCATACAGCAAGAGAAATCACTCAGATTCAAGACTTTGACTGGGTCTGTAATCAATGTGCGGGGCCTAACTATCCTAGGTGATAGAGATCCAATGCGTAGCGCGTTTAACCAAGATATAGAACAAGAGGGAATTGAGTCTAATGAACAAATGGGGCGGCGCTTGTCCAGGGAAAGCTGCAAAAGGCCAGGTGGCGTCGATGTTATGCTTGTTCATGAGCCAGATGCAGCAAAAGTTATAGCCAAGGAGGGCTGCACCAAATTGGTACTGGATGGCCATACC
This sequence comes from Saccharimonadales bacterium (SeqCode), assembly GCA_039935755.1. Taxonomy (GTDB): domain Bacteria; phylum Patescibacteriota; class Saccharimonadia; order Saccharimonadales; family JBDTJP01; genus JBDTJP01. The sequence continues at coordinate 216 of JBDTJP010000088.1, read as the reverse complement.
CACATCGAAAAAATACAAAGAATCAGTAATATAAATGGCAACACCGTACCACTTTATACAGGCGGGAGTATGGGCGGCGCAAAAAAGAACAAGGTAACCATCGGGCCCTTGCAGATGGTCTCAAAAGTTGCGGTAATCGAGTACGATAAAAGAACTGGACAACCTTTACGCTGGCAGACAGTATCCGTCTACCCGAGCACTCGGGTAGAAATTAGC
>JBDTJP010000087.1:0-7526 GCA_039935755.1 Saccharimonadales bacterium (SeqCode) | reverse complement strand
ATGTTATTAAAGATTTTGTACTCAGCCTTTGCGTCAATTGCGCTAGTTGGCTCGTCCAGCACTAAAATGTCGCCTTCACGTAATAAAGACCTCATGACCCCTATTCTCTGAGTCTGCCCACCAGATAGCCCCGTACCATCGTCAAAGGACGGATCAAGCCTTTGCATATACTTATGAGGTAAGTGATTTATAAACCCCTGAGCTCCTACTAGCTCTGCTACCCTATCCATATCTTCGTGACTGAGATGTCTATCTATACCCATTTGTAGGTTATCTTTTATAGTAAGATGGTTTATTAACATGAAGGTTTGGCTTAAGTTACTGATTGCACTGTAATAGCTGGTTTGCTCTACGTCCCTTATGTCCACCCCGTTGATTAAGATTTGCCCGCTGCTAGGTAGGTATTGGCGGAGTAACAGCTTAAGCAAGGTGGATTTACCGGCCCCATTTTCACCTACAAGCGCAAGCCTGCTCCCAGGTACAATAATAAACGAAATGTTATTTAGGGCGGGGTTATCTGAATGAGGGTATGCGAAACCAACGTTTTTAAACTCAATCGTTAGTGGGCTAGTGACCTTAACCTTACCATTTGGGAGTGTAGACCCAGTGTTAAAAACATCGTTAAAGTTCTTCATCCCTATAGAAGTCTCGTGAAGCTGCTGAAACGACATCACAATCGAAGTAGCTGCATAGCTTGCCTGGCCCAACAACCCACGCAAGAAAATGAAGCGATCAAGCCCAATAGAGCGAGCAATCAAAAGTTTCAAGAAATATAACGTTGCCCCGAACGATAATAGCGGCTGAATAACCTGCGAGCCTATGTCAATAGGAGCCATTCTTTTGTCCGACTCAAAGATTATATCCTGTGATTTAGTTAGATTGACGCTCCACGAGCTCAGCATGTGTTTGAAGGCATTCATAAGTCTTATTTCGGGCATAGTATTAGGGTCTATCAGTAGCCAACGCGAACGACGAGCTATTCGCTCAGCTGGCTCTACTAGCTTGCTAATTCTCTCATTTTCGTTATTCTGCTTTATTCTTAATAGTGTTGCTGGAATAACTAAGATAGATATTGCGATCCCGACCATTGGGGAAACAAATATAATTGCAACAATAGAAGAAGTAAACGTTACAAGCGATGACATCAGCCAAGAAGTCTCGGTAGTAAGCCTCCACATAGAGGAGAGGCTATCGCTCGCTCTGCTGAATTTGGTGTTAAACTGTTCGTCGTCGAATTGCTCTTGGCTAAGTTCGTACATTTTGTTAACCAGGATAGTATTAAGCGTAATGTCCATTTTTTGCTGCATTCGTCTCTCGATAATGCTGTTTATGGTAGATACAACTGCAGTAGTTGTTTCCAATACCAATATTAAGGCTAGCCATACGTAAACTTGCGATTCGACACGTGCCGTAAACACGATTGCCGTAACACTCGCCAAGAATTTAGCTCCAAGATACACAAGCACAACCGAGCTTATACCACTAAATACACTGTTAAAGATGCTCCAGACTAGGAACAACCTGGATTGCTTCAGCTGCAGGCTAACAACCCACCATAGTGAGCGGAACGGGCTATTTTTTATCTTGTTGAACATTCTATAAAGTTTAACAGCTTTTTATAAGATTAATCGACAGAACGACAAATCGATCATTTCTTAACCATCGCAGTTACTTCAATTTCAATCTTTGCGCCAACCCTAGTCATTTTATTTACCTCCACTAGCGTGCTTACTGGCATAGCATTCCCGAAGTATTTATTCCTTATTTCTGAGATTTTATCAAAGTCATGCATGTCGGTAATGTATATGACAGCTTTTACTACTTCATCTATCGTTGCTCCCGCACGTTGCAAAATCTGGATAATCTCTTCAAACACCAGCTCAGTTTGTGTCTCTATGTTGTCAGTCACAATTTTCTGGTTTTCGTCTTTTGGTGCTTGGACGCCAGATAAATAGATCAGATAATAATCACCTAAATCTATCTTTTTGGCTGGAGCGTATCTGCCCCTAGGATTGACTCCAACAGACGATATATTCTTGATATGTTTGTTGCCCATACTATCAGTATAGCAAAAGTGAGCGCCTTACTTCTGGTACCGCTAGTGGTTGTGAATATCCGCGGGTTCATGTTGGTCTTGGTGCGCATCATCAGCGTTGTGGACCTCTGAGTTTTCTGTGTGCCTATGGCTTTGATCTATGTAACTATGTAAACTTACGGTCGCAAAGCTCACCACAAATGCGTCTATAAATAACAGAGCCGAGGATAGATCAAATCGGTATACGCTCCTAAACACTTAGCTGTAGCTTAAGGCAGTTTTACTTGTAGAGTCTGCTTAAAGTAATGACTTTGTAGTGTTAGCAACACTAGGATGTCTCAGGAAGATGTGGGCGTAGTACCGCTATGTTGTGAGCATATTCTAGATGTCGACTTGCGAATTTAGTGTCATCACCGTTTGGCGAGTTTAATGTGGTCCAAGAGAAATTAAAACTTGAATCGGCATACTTATCAACTGTAGCTATTGCGCTCGTGATTATGCCCCGGAGATAATCTTCATGATGCTCGCCATCTTTTTTTGCAAGTAGATTAACGGCATGTACAACCTCAGTGGGTATACCCTCGCCCAGTAGATCCTCGTCTGTTATCGTTGTATCTTCCTTAGAGTCGTGGAGGTAGGCCCCGGCAACATACATAGCCCCATAACCCAGCCTTGTAACTATATCTGCAACAGGTTTAAGGTGCATATTGTAATAAGTATCATCGCCAAAAGAGTGAACCTGCCCATCGTGCCACTTCTCGGCAATTTCTGCCGCTTTCGAAATTAGTTGCTCACCTTTTAATCCGCTACTCATATTTATAATTTACCATATAACATACATTCTGTAAACATTTCTGGTTAACTAGCTGGTAGCTAAAGGCCGACGCTACGCAATAATACAGTTAACTTAGCGAGCCTTAACAACAACAGCGCTAACAGGTTCATCAAGGGCCGTGATATAACAGTCAGCTCCACAAGCTTCACTGTTTAGGTGGGCTAACTGACTTTTATGCTACCGATAAGGTAATCTGCAAGCATCTGGGTAGCTTGGTCTGAGTGACCACCCCTACGTCCTCTATCTTGCGTGTCGAATGCATTTGTAGCCTCTTTTCCGCAATACGGAATAATTGTATATGCACCACCAGGGTGATCGCCTAAGAACTTACTTACGTCGTAAACTTTATTGTTAATAATCAACCAACAGTCACTGCTTGTGCTATGTATGGCGACTTCAGCTGTAGTAAACGTGTCTGTGCCCGAAGTTGATGAGGTAGACGTCATTGCTACAGAAGGCTTTGTACTATTCTCTTTTTGTTGTTTCTGGATAAATCCACCCAATACAACGTACGACATAAACATAGTAAATATAACAAGCGAGACGAATAATATCTTTTTCATGTTAACGCAAAATCCTCGTAGTAAATTGAATCTTTTGGAACACCAAGCCGCTTTAAGTGCTTCTCTAGCGCATGCATCATAGGCGGCGGTGCGCAAAGTAGATAAGATTCGGCGGAGGCTGATACTAAATTATTGGCTGTAATTCTTTGTCTCTGATCGTCACAAATTAATATAAGCTTAAATCCTTGTTTATCAGATGCCAGTTTTTCTAGTTCACCCAAAAATATAGCCTGAGAAATAGTCCTTACGCAGTAGTAAAGAGTAACATCATGGTCGGAGGTTAAGATTTGAGCCATAGAAAGAAATGGAGTTACACCAATACCGCCTGCAACCCACACTTGTTTAGTGGTTCGAATTTTAGTAAAAGAAAATTGTCCATATGGGCCTTCAACCTGCACCTTGTCACCCTCGTTTATATTTCCAAGCTCGGCTGTATAGTCCCCCGAAGCTTTAACTGCAATACGTATGTTGCCGTTATCCGAACTGGAGCTAATCGAGAACGGATGGCTTTCATTGTCTACAAAGTCAGAGGTAAATTGAAAAAATGCAAATTGGCCAGCGTAAAAAGCTAATGCTGCTTTTACGGGCTTAAGCCAAATCACACTAACATTATCACCGTGTCGTACGGAATCTACTATGTACTCAAGTTTTCTTTTAATAGATTTATGAAAAATAGAGCGGTAAATGTATAGACCCACTGCCGACCCACCTATTAATATGAAATATCCAAACAGAGGTATATTGGCTCGCATGTCGGATCCAGTGACAAATAGAGCATGATATCCACCGATAAAGATAATTGCACCCAGGGCTCTCTGTATGGTTATGAACCACTGATATTTGACTTTAATGTATATGCTAACTACAACCAATATAACCATTGCACCCAGGCCGAGCTTGCCTAACATAAGTGCTATATCCGTGCTTGGCTTCAAAAACTCGAATCCACTCAGTAACGAGATACTACTGTATTTTGCAGTAATCATTGCGGCGTGAGTCATTAGCAAAATTAAAACAGACCCACCGATTAGCCGGTGCGCACGGTAGGCCCGATCGAGCCCTAAGAACAGTCGTTCAAACACAGCCAACCGCGCGCTTAATATTATGTTGAATGAAAGCAGAGCGAGCCCGCTAAGCGCAGCGATTTTTGCGATTGCATCAAGTTTTTGAGTTGTATCTGTTAAAGCGAGTTGAGTTGGGCTAAAAGCTAGCCAAAGTAACACGGGCACTAAAGCCACTGTGCAAGTAAATATTATCCCAGCTAGTTTTTTTCTCACTTGTAATTAATTATATCACCTTTAAGCTTATTTATTCTTAAGCTAGTAGTGATATCTAGACAATAGCTTTGTCGTAATAATTATGTAATGAAGTGAATCACCGTGACTTAACAACAATAGCGCTAACTAGTACTACTGCGTACACAATACTGTTAGCGCTATAAGATATAATCATTGGCTTCGATTTGATTGATATCGCATAGACCAGTAGTGTGCCTGTGAAGAAAACATAATAAGACCACGATATTACCGACACTGCTTTAGCGTTAGGGCTAGACCAAATCTCTATGACTTGCGGAATAGTCATCACGACATTTATAAGCCCTAGAATTACTATTAATCGATCGAATCCGTCTCGCCGCTTGTTTTTTACAAACTTGCGATATTCTTCTGGGATAATTTGTATAAGTTTTGATTTTGCACTTTTTATCACCTATGTTTTATACATTAAACAATGGCTGTAGTGCAAGTCAGATTTAAGAATATAAAATGGCAAACGAGCAATTACCATAGGCCCGCTTACGTTAGCTTAACCGTATTGGTGCTATACTGAGTGCAATTAAACTTTAAGGACATACATGAACCGACCGCACTTAAGGACACTCATAACATTACTAGTTGCGCTTATTGTGCCCGTGACAATGCTAGTTGGCGTATTGACAGCAGCATATTTTAAGACTACAAACCCAAATAATGTAGATGTTTCGCAAGGGCTAGCCTATCTACAGCAAACAATCATAGCTGGCATAGCCGCCTTTATACTACTCGTTCTAATTATTTTGCTAGGTATTGTAAAGATGTATAAGCAAGATCAAGGTTTCCGTAACGCGAAACTCCCGCTTATATTGCTAACAGTAGTTTCGATGCTTATGATAGCCGTAATCTCAACCAACGCTTACACTGGCAAGGTACAAGATAAATACTTGATTGATCACGGTCGGCCAACACTTCAGCAGTACTTCGATGCACTAGATAAACAAAAATTAAACTAAGTCTGCAAGCAGTCAATTTATTATAAATACGTAGTCCAGAATATTTGTACATAAATTAGAAAAGGAGCCAAGCGCATTTAAGCTGCTTGGCTCTTACTTGTTTATCGTAATTATTTAGTAGATTATTTTTTAATTGCCTTTAGAATAGCAAGCAGTATTACCGAGCCGACTACGGCAACTACCAGACTATAAATATTAAAGCCTGATACGTCTTTGCCACCTAGTAGGTTAAACACAAATCCACCAATCATAGCACCGACTATACCGACTACTATGTTAGCGAGTGCACCTTGCTGTGCGTCTGTTTTCATAATAATTGAAGCTATCCAACCAGCTAATGCGCCCAGTACTAACCATGCTAATATTCCCATTTCGTATCCTCCTCTTTACGTGTTTGTACATTCAATTATATTATCAGAAGCCAATTACTCCAAACGAATGATTGGCCTAGCCTGGTATCTAGACGACGGGATTATTTGTGTATCTATCAGTTGAAGGAACTCTTCCTAGAGATGTTTATGATGCAAGTTAAAATAATTGTTTCTATAACGGCTATGACAATATAGTGAGGTAGGTTGCTGGCACCTCCAAGTACAAAAATAAGGGTAATTACTGCTGCGATGATGTTAAGTAAGCGGTTTAGCTTTGGTTTGAGAACACGTGATAGGTAAATCATAACTATTGGAATATTGAGCAACACTGCCGACGCGGCCATAACAGTACGCGCATTGCCAGGAATGTTAATAACACTAGGATCGCCAAAAGCGATAAATGCCGACAATACGTCAGCCAGTATGATATTGGCAACGATTAGAACCCATAAAAGTGATAATTTTTCTTGCGTTTTCATATTCAAGAAGTATAGCATCTATGTACTGAATCAGTAGTTTGGAATCAGTTTAACTTAATCTAATAATAAAGAAGGTCCAGATAAATATGCTCCTCTTTATGCGGATGCTACTGGGCTATACAAACTATTGAGCTAGGTTAACACTCGTAGCAGTTTGCTTGAGTCGTTCTAGTACGGTGCTCATTGCCAGTTCTAATTCGTCGCAAAAATCTTCACTGAGATTACTCAGTTTGTCTGACTGTATATCGTATCTTTTACCTAAAAGCTGTTCGGCCGCAACATCCAAACCTGTTTGGTTGCTTATTACGATACTGGTTAGCTGCTCAACGTGGTCATGTGCGAGTGTTGCGAGGTTTTCGCGCGTTAAAGAGTCAGCCTGCTCAACTAGCCTGCGAGCTTTACCGTAATCTAGCAGGTAAGTTAATTGAATATTGTTAAAGCGTTCGTTGTCATCACTGTCTTTGACTGTTTCTATAGCCCATATGCGGAATCGAGCAATTTGCTCAGTTGGAGGAGCCTGGATGTCAGCGACGATCTCAATCCCTGATGTAGCATTTGGCTTGCTGATAAATCCCGCGCTAACACCCTTGTTGGCGCTATCCGGGACACGAGCTACAACATCGCGCCATGTCTCGATTTCATTATCTAGCTGGCGGCTTAAGGCAATAATCCCATCTGCGACACTGTTTATATAATCTTTGAATTTTGTAGTCATTGAGTAATTATACCAAACTTATTAAGCCTCTACGTCTAGTGGGGTATTTATAGCATGTGGGTAAACCTAGCTTTTAGGCCACTATCGTCGTGACCACCGCCACAAGATGCTGGATCTTTGGTTGTATTGTATTTTTCGGCAGACGTTGGAATACTGTTATATTGCTTTTGTATATCTGACTCAGTGAAACTACCGTAGCTCACGAGCAGCTTGTCTTTGCTATTAATCTCTCTCGACGTAGGATTATTTATTATCTCAC
>JBDTJP010000086.1:0-13041 GCA_039935755.1 Saccharimonadales bacterium (SeqCode) | reverse complement strand
AGAGTACATTCTTATCAAAGAAGAAGACGTTTTAGCTACAATCAACTAATTTTATTACGAAGAGGGAGTAAATCTATATGGCAAAAAAAGTTTTTTACGACGAAGATGCACGCCGCCGAGTATTAGCCGGTGCACAAATTTTATATAACGCAGTTAAGACAACTATGGGCCCTAAAGGCCGCAACGTTGTTATTGGTAAATCGTATGGCGCGCCAACCGTGACTCACGATGGTGTAACTGTAGCAAAAGGCGTTGAAATCGCTGACGTTGACGACGAAACGCTAGGATACAAAGTAGGCGCTGAGCTAATTAAGCAAGCTGCTAGCAAGATGAATGACGTAGCTGGTGATGGTACAACCACTGTAACGGTTTTGACATATAGTATTTTGAGCGAAGCCAATAAGCTGATTGCTGCAGGGCACAACCCAATGCAACTTCGCAAAGGGCTAGAAGCAGCTGCCCAAGATGTTATAGCTAAGCTTGGTGACATGGCCGAGGATATTAAATCCAATAAAAAGCGTGTTGCCGAAGTCGCTACTATTAGTGCAGGTGACAACGAAATTGGAAACCTAATCGCTAACGTTATCGATAAAGTCGGTAAAGACGGCGTAGTTACCGTCGAAGAAGGCCAAGGCCTTGATTTAGAGAGTGAAGTCGTCGAAGGATTCACATTTGACCGAGGTTTTGTTAGTCCTTACATGGTGACTGACACGGCTCGCATGGAAGGTACAGCCGCTAAGCCAGCAATTGTAGTTACCGATAAAAAGATTAGCTCACTACAGGAGTTCTTACCACTATTAGAAAAGCTAGCCCAGGCTGGCAAGAAAGACTTAATCCTAATTGCTGACGACGTTGAGGGCGAAGCCTTAGGCACGCTAGTACTCAACAAGCTAAAGGGTGTATTTAATACGATTGCTGTTAAAGCTCCAGCCTTCGGTGACCGTAGGAAAGATATCTTAAACGACATAGCTGTCTTGACTGGCGCCGAGGTTATCACCGAAGATCGTGGTATGACATTCGAAAACGTTGAATTAGACGTAGTTGGTACAGCTCGTAAGGTCATTGTCACCAAAGATGACACGACTATTATCGAAGGTGCTGGCTCAGTTAGCGAGATTAAGGCTCGTGTTGACCAGATTAATGCTCAGATTTTAGTTGCGACAAGCGAATACGACAAAGAAAACCTAGAAAAGCGCCGTGCAGCACTAAGTGGCAAGGTAGCAGTTATTAAAGTTGGCGGTGCGACCGAAACTGAAATCGAAGAGAAGAAATTCCGGGTTGACGATGCAGTAGCTGCTGTAAAAGCTGCGCTAGACGAAGGTATCGTACCTGGCGGTGGCGTAACGCTAATTAACCTGGCCAAGGGTATTAAGATAACTGGAACAGATTCAGTTGCAGCCGGAGCTCGCATACTTAAGGATGCGCTAGAGCAACCTTTCCGTATTTTGCTGAGCAATGCAGGGCTAAACGCTGATGAATGGTTACCACAAGTCCGTGCAGCTAAAATGGGGCAGGGAATTGATGTTAACAAGCCGTCTAAATTGGTAGATCTTAAGGCAGCTGGAGTAATTGACCCAGCCCGCGTCACCAAAGAAGCATTGCAGAACTCAGTTAGTATTGCCGGTACCAGCATGACCATGGGTGCGCTTGTAGTAGAAGTGCCAGAAGCCAAGTCAGCCGCTCCAGATATGTCTGGAATGGGCGGCGGCATGGGCATGATGTAATAGCACTCAGCAAGGTTATTACTGAAAATCTATACTTAAAATATGTAGCTAGGCTATCTACCAGCCAGTCGTGAACGGTGATGAATGGCGACCGTAACATCCAAAACGCGGGCCAAGACCTTCTTTTATTTCTATTCTTGGCGACAGAGAAGCAGTTTCTATAAATACCGTGCGAGCGGTTTCTGAAAGCACTTCACGCCCGAGAATATTGACGGCCCATTTTGCGCGTTGGGCCTCGCCGCCAGACACCCCAGTATCAGCTAATGATTCGATTTGACCCGTAACGATTACTCGTTCGTCGTAGGAAAGACTGATTAGACTTTGAGCCTTTTCTCTTTCTATCCAGCCGTCAATCATATAGCCAAGTACGTGTTCTGTAAGTTGATCTGTCCTTGTTATTGTGTCTACTTCTAGATGTTCCATAAAAATCCTTATTTATATAACTGGACTATTGTAGAATAATATTACATAATTGTAAAGCATGGAATGACAACAGTATCTCTTACAGATACAAAAATGTAATATTAAATCTTACAATATGATATAATGTTTACAATGGAATGGTTCGAACGAATAGGATTAAACGATAAGCAGAAAAAGCTATACTTACATTTGCTCGAAAACGGGGCATTGACAGCCAGCCAATTAGCCGATGAATTAAAGGAGCAGCGTACCAACATTTACCTCATTACGGATGAGCTGGTAGCGTTAGACTTAATCGAGCGTAATACACGGCAACCTGTTGCACGCTTTATGGCTGCTAACCCAGCGCGTCTGCAGCAATTGATCGCTAAGCAGCAGCAGGACCTTGCGGTAAGCGCTAAGCAATTACGGAAAATACTCCCAGAATTACAAGGTAGATATGTACTTAGTAGCCAAAAGCCGGGCTTTGCTTATTATGAAGGTATTAAGGGTTACGGCTTGGCGCTAGACGATATGATAAGGAGCGGGCAAGAAGTATGTGTGTTTGGAAGTTCAAACGTATCCGTTGCCAGACCTGATGCCTGGACTTTATAACAAGAAAAACTACGAAAACGAGCTCAAGCTAAGATAAAGACAAGGATTATTTTTGAAAAAGCACTACAGCAGTCAACCGACCTCGAAAGTAGACAAAAACAACTCATGGATGTGAGATTTTGGGGAGAGTCTGTATTTGAGGGAGAAGTGGCTATATATGGGCCGACTGTCATTATGACTACCTATGACGACAAGCTGATAAGCTTGGTTATTAAGAACTCAGCAATAGCAGCCACTATGCAGGCTATTTTTGATACTGCATGGCTCGGCGCTGGGGAGCAGCCTAGCCCCTTATAAATGATCATGCAACAGTGACTGATAGTTGCTAAATTAGCCACATTGTATTATTGTTTAGTTAGATAAGGAGATTATATGGCACTATTTAAACGGAGCAAGGGAGTGGTACCAGATATGCCACCCGAATTGACTCAGTATTACAAGGACGAGAAACGTGAGCGTGTTGGGGTAGCCTGGCTACTTGCAATTGTTACTATGCTTATAACATTAGCTATTATTGTTGGTCTGTTTGTGGGTGGTCGGTGGATCTATCGAAAGGCTCGCTCCGGGAATAATCCTGTGCCCGCTACTACTCAGAAAGCTAAAGATAAAAACGCAGTCAGTAAACCAACTGACGATAAAGACAAGTCTAGCGAAGTGACTTCGACCGATACGCCAGAAAACCCTGATAAGGACAAAAAAACTAGTGATACATCTGCGTCTACACCCCAGCCAGAATCTTCCACTCCATCTTCGGAGTCCAAAGACCAGGCAACTACGAATCAGAACAACCAAGCAGCTGCTCAGTCACAAAGTGACAAGCTAGCTAACACTGGTCCTGGCGATACCGTAGCTTTATTCCTAGCAGTTGTTGCTATTGGCTATACAACTCACCAGTTCTTGCTACCAAACAAAAAACAGTAGTAACGTCTTTGTTTAAGTTTTTAGTAAACTATTTTTGACTATTTAGCTGAGTAAAATAGTTTATCTCGTTGATAACATCTAGCAGTGCTTGGGCTCGTGCTTTGTCATCGGTGATTTCTTTGGCTGCTGCGAACGCATCTTTTATAAGAGATTGGTTGTCGGAAGCTTGAATCATCATCATAGTGGTACGAAACTTTTCCTCGGGTGATTGGTCTAAGTGGGCTACCAACGGGCTTAGTTGCTCCAGCGCCTGTTTTTTAAGGTCTAATAGTTCGCCGTCAGCCTCACTTGATTTTGTGTCATCACTGGTGCTGTTATCAATATCAGCTTCTATTTCTGGAGTACTGCTAGAAGGTAGTTCTGGCGTAGATAGATCTGCTGCTACTGAATCTGATGAATCGTTAGCAGTTGGTGTTGTAGTAGTAGGTGGCGCAAAAGCCCCAAACCCAAAGCTATTATCACTTGGCGCTGTCGTTATTGGAGCGCTTGAAGCGTCCTGTTGATTTTGGTCCTGATTCTGATCTTCCATACCACCCCCTTGGTTTATGGCGCCTTAATAGATACGCCTATATCAATTTACTACTTAAAGTGTAGCATAAGCATCATGCAAAAAAGAAGCATGTTACTGGAAACATGCGCCCAAACCGTCTATGCTTGATAGTAGTAGCTGATTATTTATACAAAGACAGGAGTTAACATGCTAGACGACTTAAAACTAATTCATAACAGGGACGGCCAAGACGCGTTGGGGGTTGCTGAAAAGCAGTGGCAACAATATAGCCAAAATTACAATTTTGCGTGGCAACCACCTCGCGAGGTAAAGCAGGTTATTGTAGCTGGCATGGGTGGATCTGGTTTGGCAGCGAAGGTTATCCAAAAATGTCCAGGATTAACAGTGAGTTTCGAGGTAGTGCAGGATTACGTTTTACCAGGATATGTGGATGAGTCTACGTTAGTAGTCTGCTCCAGCTACTCTGGTAATACCGAAGAAACACGGTCGGTTTTTGATTCAATAATGGGCCAGCCGGAAGAAAAGCGCCCAATGGTAGTGGTCGTGGCTTCGGGTGGTATTTTGTTATCTTCAGCACAGGAGAATAAGGTTCCATTTATTGAGCTACCTGGTGGTTATCAACCTCGTATGACATTAGGCTATCAAATGAGGGCATTATTAGAGATATTCGAGCAAGCTAGGCTGGTTAATGGAGCAATTAGTGAGCTAGAAAGTGCAGCTCAGACGCTCGAACAACAGATAGCTATGTGGGTACCGACGGTTGCCACAAAAGATAACCCGGCCAAGCAGCTTGCACAAGAGTTAATGGGTAAGTCACCAGTTATTTACGCTGGACCGAACATGTTTCCGGTTGCATACAAATGGAAGATAAGCTTTAACGAGAATGCCAAGAACGTTGCTTGGTGCAATCAACTACCGGAGTTTAACCATAATGAGTTCTTGGGCTGGACTAGCCATCCAACCGATAAACCATATGGTGTTATCGATTTACGGAGTAGCTTGGATGACCCACGTGTCAAAAAGCGATTCGAAGTTAGTGAAAAGCTATTATCAGGGCTTAGGCCACATACTCATGTTGTCGAGGCACATGGTGACAGTTTATTGCAGCAAATACTGTGGACTGTGGCTTTGGGTGATTTCGTGAGCTTGTACCTAGCACTACTTAATGGGCTTAACCCGACGCCGGTTGATCTGATCGAAAAATTTAAAGTCGCTTTAACGAAGTAAAATTGGCGTTATTAGTAGTTTATATTGGTTTATCTTTGAGGCCGAGCAAAAACCCAATATAGGCGACTATTATATGCATGCCAAAATACGTGACCAGTATAGTTATCGATGCCCAAAGTGGTAAATCTACGAATGGCATTATGATAATCAGACCACCTATAATGTAATCTGTTTGGTCAAAAGGAAACCAACTATGCCCTGGCTTAACATCTAACTGTCGTTTGAAGAAGCTTTCGATGGCGTCGCCGATTAAAGCACCGAATCCCAATAAGCAGCCTACCCAAAAAGGAGCTATATTTACAACTACGTCATGGTTTAATTTGGCCACTACGACAGCTGTAATTCCACCCAGTAATACGCCGGCTAGAAGACCGCGCCAAGTTTTGTTTTTACCGAGCAGCCGCTTACCGCGCCACTTTAAATTTAAGTCCATCGGCCAATCTATTTTGTTAACAAATGGTACTTTTTTAGCTAAAACCGGTGCCATGTTGGCTATACCTGCTGGTAAAAAAAACAAGATAGCCGCCCAATAGTTGTTCACTTGCGTCCTTTATTCATCTTTTTACGCAGTCGATGATATTTAGGGTAGAGTAAAGCCCTGACGCTAGGCCGGTTTGTTACCGGAATACCGTGCGCGAGCTCACTTATTAGCGTATCTTTGCCAGGCAACGACTTAATTTGAGTGTAGGTGCTACCTAAGCCTCTCGGTCCGTGCGCGTCGCTACTAGCGACACCAACTATATGATTGAGTTTAGACCAAATGACAGCCTGGGCGCCACGATTTTGTAAGAAAGCCCGTCCGTTACATACTTCTATAATATCTACATATTGCACAAGTTCTTCTAGTACGGCTGGGTGCAGCCCTTTACGCACACTTTCAAAAGGGTGCGGTATATATACTAGCCCGCCCTGTAATTTGATCTGCTCGATAGTTTCTACTGGCGATAATCCGGGTTTGATTCGCTCGGTTAAGTACAAGCCTATTATTTCACCTACGGTTGTCATAATCTCTTCGCCGACTATAATCCGATCACCCAATTGTGTCTGCATATGTTTAGCAAAATCTATACGGTTATGGTCTGTTATGGCAATAACATCAATTATATTTTCGCTAATTACGTGGGCATATTGATCCGCATTAATTCCACCATCTTTTGAGGCTATTGAATGGGTGTGTAGGTCAATTTTGTGCATTGGATAGCTTCCTGGTAATACGTATTAACCTACCAAAGGCAGTTAGCGTTGATCCAACTGCAATTATAATAACTGCCCAAGCTAAGTGATTGCTCAATAAACCGATTACGAGCAAGAACATACGGATCTCGAACCGCAGCACACCGTCACCGAACAAACGATTAATCTCGTTAGCCGATAACTTGCTATCCTTTACGGCAACCTCACCTTTAGCCTTTACGTAGCTGACACATAAACTTGCACCGCAGGCGGCGACCGCCCATACAGCCATATTTGGGTGGCCGTTAGCAATAAAAGCGTAAGCAGCTCCAGAATACAACAGTACCTCCTTCATGCGGTCTGTGCTAGCATCTAGCACCATGCCGGCGCTAGATGCGCGTTTTTGTAAACGGGCTAGTTCACCATCTAGGGTATCGAATAGGCCGAATATAACTAGCGTGCCGGCCGCCCACAGGTTGTGCCTGGTGGCAATTAAATACGCCACCAAAATATGCGCAATTAGTCCAATAATTGTAATACTGTTTGGGCTAACATGGCCGCCACTAATCTTATTTAAATAACGGGCTACAATGTGCATGATTCTGCGAATCAGCTTACGTACGTTGTCGATTAGATTCATCACCAACTAGTATAACGTGTTCGGTAGCTCATATGGAAGCCATGTCTCTGTTATACTTATGATTATGTCTAGCAAAACTAAATATAGCGGATTAATACGAGCATTAATTGTATCGAATATAATTAGCATTGTTTTATTTTGTCTCAGGGTCCTAGCGGCCCATAACACTAGATATTGGTTCTTGATATGGAACTTGGTGCTGGCCTGGCTACCAGTTGTTTGGGCCTATATATTGACCAAGAGACTAAAAACACACAGTTTCCGTGAGCCGGTTCAAATATTCTTATTTTTGCTCTGGCTAGGGTTTTTGCCTAACAGTTTTTACGTCATAAGTGATCTAGTTCATTTAACAAGTACTGGCGAGGTAGGGTTGTTATTTGATGCCGTACTGTTCATGTCGTTTATTTGGAATGCGCTAGTTGCTGGGTTTATAAGTATGTACTGGATCCATAAGGCAGTTCTTCGCCGCCGTAGTTCACTCTTCTCGGCTATATTTATGCAGATTGTTATAGTTGTAGCTAGTTTTGCAATCTATTTAGGGCGTACACTCAGATGGAATACGTGGGATGTAGCAGTAAACCCATTCGGGATTTTGTTTGACGTGTCAGAACGGGTTATTAACCCATTGGCGCACCCTCAGGTTATAGTCACCACTGCTACCTTTTCGCTTCTAATCGGTAGCATTTACTTCGTCATATGGGAGCTGCTACAAACATCCTCGGTGAAACCAACCAAGTAATCTGTTATTATTATATACATGATACAAGAGGTTGAGCAAGCAATAATTGATGCTGTCAAAAAAGCGTTTGCTGTTGATGTTTTGGTACATTTGACCCGACCTGATGAAAAATTTGGTGATTATGCCACAAATACTGCCCTTCAGTTAGCTAAACAGCTCGAAGATACCCCCGAGGGAGGCCCAAGAGCTATAGCACAGGCGATTGTCGATAATTTATCTAACGGCGTAATAGCCAAGGCTGAAATAGCCGGCCCAGGCTTTATTAATATCTGGCTAACCGACACATCGCTTGCGAAACTAGCAGTCAGACAGCCAAATGGTATTAATCGCGGCAAGATAGTTGTCATAGAGACGAACAACCCCAACCCTTTTAAGGCCATACATATTGGCCACGCTTTCAACGCCATTGTTGCTGATACGATTGCAAATTTGTTAGCTGCCAGTGGGGCTACGGTTCACCGGGTTAGTTATCACGGTGACGTCGGGCTCCATGTCGGCAAGAGTATGTTCAGTCTTCTTAAATATGTAGACGGAAACCTAAATAGACTAAACGATATTAAATCAGAGGATCGTAACTCGTTCATGTCTAAAATGTATGCCGATGGCTCAGCCGCCTACAAGCAAGATACGTCGGCAAAAGAACGAATTAATGAGCTAGCGGCGGCGTCTTTTGACCGTTCAGACGTCATTTATGGCCAAGTGTATGATATCTGCTTCAAATGGAGTTTTGAAGCTATTGATGGGATAATGGCCCGCCTGGGAAACAACCCAATAGAGAAGCGTTACTTAGAGAGTCAGGCTGACGAGCTCGGTTTACAAACCGTGAAAGCTAATGTTGGTAAGGTGTTCGAAGAGAGCGATGGTGCCTTGGTGTTCTTAGGCTCAAAATATGGAGTATTCGATAACGTCTTTGTGTCTAGCACTGGTCGCGGCTTATATGCTGCCAGAGATTTGGGGCTTATGGAGCTCAAAAATAATGACTTTCACCCAGATAAAAGCTACGTTGTGACCGCCGTTGAACAAAAAGATTACTTTAAGGGTGTCATAAAGGCTAGCGAGCTATGTCTCCCCGATCTCAATGGCCAAACTACTAATATATCTACAGGAACAGTCAAGCTTTCTACCGGCAAAATGAGTTCACGTAATGGTGATGTGCTCGAAATATCTTGGTTGTTTGACCAAGTAACCGATGCAATCGTAAAGCAGGGCGGAGCCGTGACCGAGCAAATTGTAGCCGGAGCACTACGTTACGAGTTTCTTAAGTCGCGAATCGGTAGTGACGTTACATTCAACGTAGACGAGGCAGTCAGCTTGCAGGGCAATAGTGGCCCGTATCTACAATATGCCCACGCAAGGGCCTGCAGCATACTCGCTAAAGCAAAGCAAACCACAGCCCGAAATTATGATGATAATTTACAGCTTGGTGAGCGCAGTTTACTACGTAAAATTGGTGAATTTGCTGAAGCGGTTGAGCGCTCGATCAATGACCTAATGCCCCACCATATGTGCACCTATTTATACGAACTAGCCCAGGTGTTTAATCACTTTTACGAGCACAATCGAGTATTGGGAGACGCCCGCGAAGCAGAGCGCTTACAGCTTGTAGCCATGTATACCCACACTCTTAAAGCAGGACTGAATTTATTAAATATTCCTGCACCGGACAAAATGTAGATGGCCGTAATTGTATTCGATTTTGATGGCACACTCGCCGACAGCCAGTCGGTAATATTAGATATCTATAACAAGAGTATTTCCCCCAAATGGAATTTAAGGCCTGTTAGTCACGCAGATTTCAAAGAGCTTAGGCTGATGAGCTTACGTAAAGGCGCTCGTTATATTGGGCTAAAACCCTACCAGCTGCCAGCTATACTCGCCGAGGGGCATCGCTTGATACTAGCTCATACTGGCGACATAAAATTATTCCCCAAAATCCCTAAATTAATTGAAAAACTGGCTGGCCAAGGACACAAACTTTATGTGCTTAGCACCAATTCTGAATCTGTAATTCATCAGGTACTCGAATCATATAATGTAGCGCAGCACGTACATGTTTTAAAAAGTTCACGCTTACTCGGAAAGGCAACAGCTTTAAAAAAACTGCTGAAAGACACAAATTCAAAGCCAGACGACATGTGGATGGTTGGTGATGAGGTCCGTGACATTGTAGCGGCCCATAAAGCTGGGGTTAAATCGCTTGCAGTCACCTGGGGGTTCCAGCCAAGTATTTTGCTAGAGGCTCAATCACCAACTGCGATAGCTCATAACCGCATTGAACTGAAAACCATACTGCTAGGCTCATGAGTTACTATGAGAATATATAGTTTACTAGGTGATACAATTATAGTTAACACTGGTATTAGCGTAAACTGAGGGTATAAAAAGATGTCAAAAGATGTGTCGTCAGAACAAAAACCAGCTAAAAAGATAGTCCACGAAGAAGATACGTTTGTAATTGTGTTCCCGCCAATCAAAGCTCCTAAATGGTTACAAGGGTTTGTAGATTTTATTAGAGAGCAAGGTGTAGTGGGGCTGTCAGTTGGGCTTATACTTGGTTTTGCTGCAAAAAGTTTGGTTGATTCGATAGTGACTAACGTCATGAACCCAATAGTTAGTTTGATTGGTGGCGGTAACGGTGGCGAACTTGTCTCACGCTATATATGCTTACACAAAATGGGTTCTGTATGTACGGCAAAATTAGGCTGGGGCAAGGTCCTTAGTGACGTCTTAAGCTTCATGATAATTTTAGCTTTAGTTTACTTCTTAATAAAAGGTTTAAAGCTCGATAAGATTGATAAAAAGAAGAAGTAGCACAAATACACCAGCAGAACTTAATAAACTCTTAAGAGTATAATAAAACATATGATTCTAGAAGATATTGAATGGCAAAAAAGGCTTACTCCGGAACAGTTCCAGGTTTTAAGGCTAAAGGGCACAGAGATACCCGGCAGCGGCGCACTACTCAATAATAATGAAGCAGGTGTCTATAGATGCGCTGCCTGTCACGCAGTTGTATTTGAAAGTGATGCTAAATACGACACTCACACCCCTGGCCTAATAGGCTGGCCCAGTTTTTCTAGTGCAGCTAACAAGGGCGCTATTGAGATAAAACAAGATAATAGTGCCGGCATGCAGCGCCTGGAGGCGGTTTGTAGTAATTGCGGCGGGCACTTGGGCCACTTGTTTGATGATCGATCTTCACCGAATGGTAAGCATTATTGTATTAATTCGGTAAGCCTCGAATTTGAGCCTGACCATTCATTAAATAAAGGTAAGTAATTTATGTTTCGACCCCGCAAAACACACCAAATGAATAGACGCATCAAAATAATACGGTACGTAGCTGCGTTAGTAGTGCTGATAGCCGCTCTTGGTATAGCCTTGTATTTGCGGCCGTCTAATGTAGCCGCACCAGTCAATAGTCGTGACCATAAGTCCGAAGATTCTACTAAAAAGAATGAAGATAAAACCTCAATTCGTTTGCTGGCTACTGGTGATTTTATAGCCCATGACTCTGTCAACACGGCCGCTAAGCAGTCTGGCGGTAGTTACGATTATCTATCATTAATGAATGAATTTGTGCCTATATTTAAACGAGCCGATATTCGTTTTTGCAACGACCCGATTCTTAATGGTGGAGCAGTTGGCCCAGTCGCTGGCTATCCTAAATTTAACTCACCTCCGGAGTTTGTCCGGGATATGGGCAAGCTTGGTTGCAACTTGGTTAATATGGCCTCAAACCACAGCTTTGACTTTACTCAGGCCAATATAACAGCCTCGGTGGACGCTTGGAGCAAGCAGTCTAATATGTTGGCATACGCCGGCCAAAACCGTAACCAGGCCGAGCATGACGCTGTTCACTATTTTACGATTAATGGTGTTAAATTCGGTTTTGTTGCTTACACCTCGTACATAAACAGGGACGCGCCCGTCCAAAACGACTACGGCGTGAACGTCTATAGCCCCGAATTTGCCGCGCAACAGATTAAGCAAGCCAAGGAAGGCGGTGCACAGATTATTATTGCCAGTATGCGCTGGGGGACGGAGTATTCTACCAATGTAAACGCTGAACAAAAACAAATTGCTCAATTTTTAGCCGACCAGGGGGTTACGCTAGTCCTTGGGCACGGTTCGCACATGTTACAGCCGGTAACCCAACTGACTGGGAGTGGCGGGAACACGACAACCGTATGGTACTCGTTAGGCAACTTTTTGAATACTCAGTTACCCCCAGAAACGCTATTTAATGGCATAGCTGTCATAGATTTCGATACTAAAACTCACGCTATATCTAAGCAACAATACATACCAATATATATGCATTACGAGTGGACAGCCAGCCAGGCCGCTGCCGAGCAAATATCGGCTCGCTATAACCTGCACCTATATTTACTAGAAAACGCCAACCAGTCGATGATAGACTCGCAGCAGCTAAAAACTACGATTGATGCCCAAAAACAACGGATGGAGACTACTCTTAACGCGCTTGGACTAAATATCCCACTGATTACATCCAAGCAGCTGTAGTTTAGTAGTTCTTACCACCACTAACGTTAAAGAATTCTTCTAGAGTGCTAACCTTTGTGCTATGCATCTCGGTAGATAACTCAACACCTACATAACGTACGTGCCAAGGCTCATAATCGTAGCCAGTAATACCGACTTTGTCGACAGGGTAGCGGATTATGTAACCATATTTATATGCATTGCTTGCGAGCCATTTACCTTCGGGTGTTTCACCAAAACAGGCGTCTATCTCACAGGTCTTGCTGGTTGGTTCAATATCGGCAGCTAGCCCAGTTTGGTGTTCACTGTGCCCAGGCCTAGCACTTATATTATCTGCCCAAGCTTGCCCTTTGGAGGCTACGTAACCATTGTATAGGTTAACTTGGTAGCTGTAGGTTCTATAGCCACTGGATAGCATGAGATTTAGTCCATCCTCTTTAGCCCCGCCAAACATGCGCTCGAGGGCACTTGCATTGTCCCGTCTCAGGCTCATACTTTCATTACCAGGTACTCTAAGCGGTACATTGGGTGTAGTTAAGTCTTCGGGAGCATAACTGATTGGTGAAAGCGCATGTTTTTTATT
>JBDTJP010000085.1:0-6564 GCA_039935755.1 Saccharimonadales bacterium (SeqCode) | reverse complement strand
CTTTCCAGATACGCACCAGGGGCTTGCCTACTAAACGACCGTGGCCAACAATGACTAGTTTCTTGGGTGGTGCTAAGTCGATATTGTAGCCGGCCAGCAGCCAATTAACTGCCAGCGGTGTCGCCGGATCAAACGACGTATGTTCGGCCAAGCCATCAACATCTTTGGCAGCAGCTACGGCATTTAAAATGTCGCTGGTTTGCGCTGGGTCAGGCAGCGGAATTTGCACAATTATACCGTGCACCGAAGGATCGTCATTTAGCTCGGCAATCGTAGTTAATGCCGCAGATTGATCGATAGTATGTACGTCAACATCAACCAGCAAGTCGGCACCGTAGTCTTGCTTCAGCTTCATGTAACTATCTACTATCGGGTTGGGATTGGTGCGGATGATGGCCAGTTTCGGCGCGACCGCATGCGACTGACGCAACGCCCGAACTTGGTGAGCTTGGCGCTCCATGATGAATTCAGCCAATTCGCGGCCGTTTAGTAATCTCATACTGCTATTCTAACAGATATGACTAGGCGACTGGGGGCTGAGGCGGTTGGTTCATGTCAGCTGGAGGCTGAGGTGGGGTTGGGGGCTGCGGTACAGTCGGTGGTTGCGGTGCTAAAACCTGAGGATCTTGCGGTGCGGCTACCGTTGGTACAACGGGGGGCTGAGGCTGGAACTGCTGAGCCTGAGGTTGAGGAGCAAACCCATTAGGGCCCGGCGGCATCGGGCTGCCGGGTATCGGGCCGGCACTGGCAAATGCCGGGCTAAACTGGTACGTTGAATCGTCAAATGCCAGAATAATGTAGCCAATTAGCGGGAAGAGAATCAAGCCAAATACTGAAAACGTCGTGCTTTTGCCAAAGCGTCGGCCCATTTCTAGCAGGGCTTGAATACTCTTTACGAGGAGGATGATCGGGCCCGCAATAGGCAGGAAGATCCAGAATATATTTTTGCCAGGTACGCCGCCAAGCTCCAGCAGTACCCAAGTATTATAAATAGGCACGAAAGCGGCACCGGAAGGCTTTCCAGCTTTCTTAAATACCCTGCCCACCATGAACGCACTCACTAAATAGACAACTAGATAAAACAGGAAGATGGCAATAAGAGAACCCGCACTAGGACCAGAGCTCGTTACAGTGGGGTCTCCAGGTGAATAATTAGCCCCCGACAGTAAGTCCTGAGCGGCAAATAGTAAATGTATCATCGTGTAGATTCTCCTTACTGCTTATGCTACAGAGTTAACTGAGAGTTTGCAAACAATCGATTGTGTTGCTTGCAAGAACAGGGGTAATTTGTTACACTAGCCCCCGTTGTATTCACATACATGCACCTTATATTTTACGGGCCAGTAGCTCAGCTGGTTAGAGCGTCTGCCTCTTAAGCAGAATGTCGTGGGTTCAAGTCCCACCTGGCCCTCCAATACTGCCTATGTTTAAAGCTCCTATTCATGGAGCTTTTTATTTGCTAACCTACAGGCATGAAACAATTAACAAAAAATAAATGGTTTGGTCCCGCAAGGGCTACTAGAGGAGGAGTATGGCCAACTAGCTGGCAAGGTTTTGTTGTCTCATTATTATTTATTGCCTTATTCGTTGGAGACATTGTATTTTTTAATAAAGGGGACGGTGCCCTATGGGGCGGTTTTACTCTTGGTGCTCTCTTCGTTTGTATAGTTTATATTTCAGGCGGGCGCCCAAACAACAATACTTTTAACTAGTGTGGCTCTATCATAGTAGTTAATGGCTCCCAAGCACTGAAACAAGTAGACTATCGGTTTTAATTTCGGTTGCGATAGCATCTACGATGGCCCTCCAATACTCAATTACAGTTTTACAGATACGAAAAGTTCCAAAATTCTATTTAGAACTTTTATTTTGTGTGAAAATTCGCAGCAATCATCCACTTCTCACGCATTCTGAACGCCGGAATAGTACCACGTTTAGCCTTATTGGCTGCCACATTCCCCGCTATATTATTTTTCTTTGCCCACTCCGATACTGTAATGATCCTTTTAGCCGAGAGAATAGTAATGCGCCTGTATAGCGACTCTATTAGTAGCCCGGCAAATAAATTAGTAAATTCATCATACCTACCCTTTATGCGATAAGCGTCAAAGGCTGGGTAATAGTCAGTTCGCTTGCCTTTATTTGGAATAATTATCGGTGGGTAGCCCAGCTTCATTAATTGTTGATTGATAATTACTCGCCCGATGCGTCCGTTTCCGTCAGGAAAAGGGTGGATGGTCTCAAACTCAGCATGAAACCAGGCAATTTTGTCTAAAAAATACTTGTCGTCGCTTTTGTTATAACTAGTAACTAGCTCATCCATGAGCCCTGACGTGAACTCTGGATTAGCGCCAATATGCGTGCCAACTCGTACCCATTCTTTATTCCTGCGAAAGCGACCAGCCCAATCATCTCGTATATGGGTTAGTAGTATTTTGTGCAGATTTAGTATCAATTCGATACTAAGCACCTGACCTTGGTCCTGGAGAAGATATTCCGTAACATTGGCCAGATTTTTGGCTTCGTAGATTTCACGAATATCGTGATCTTTCTTAACAACGTCCCTGAGTAGTATGTCTTCGGTATCTTCAAGAGTCAGTGTGGAATTTTCAATGGCGTTAGAGTTATAAACCATCTCAGGAATCTCGGAGATAGAAATATCACGAATAGCAAGGATCTCGTCTTTAGATAGCTCATGATACTGAGCTAGCAAGGCGACTATACGGTCTTTCTTTATCTGATTTATCATAACATTACAATTATAGCATACTTTACGTGAAAAATAAGCATATATTGGTATTTTTCACGATTAGTTATCTTCACTCTTCAAGTCTAACAGGTAAACCTCACCATTATGATATTCCATACCAAGATCAACGAGTCGGGTATATAATAGGGTTAGATCTTCAATAAGGTTGTTGGGGAGCTCGAGTTTCAAAAAAGTACACGGTAGCCCTCCAATATACTTATATTAAAATAGTTTTATGAAAAGTAAAAAACGTTGGATTGTAGTTATAAACATCGAGTTAGCTAATGCTCTATTAAGTTACTCAATCGGTCACTCACAGATCAATCGATGTCCTAGAGATATGGCTTTGCCACTAATTTCTGCGCTTTTCAGCCTTATTGCAGCTGTCACTCTATTTCCCATAGCCATACAAAGCCTTAAAAGTCGCAGATGGCTCATGCTTTTTACAAGTATCTTAGGCTGCATACTCATTGTAGTGGTTGGCTTTGTACTATGGTTTATAGCGTACGGTGGCCTGAACTGGTGTAATTTCAATTTTTAATGCTTGAACTATGGCGGATTTGCTATATTGAATTTCAGTTAGGATAGCGTGCACGGTGGCCCTCCACAACCATAAGCACTATAAGAGATAAGTTGAGCAATATATACCCAGAGCTAATAATGCTCAACACCAATAAGTCCCCAGCTATTCACTGGGGACTTATTGCTTTAAAACGCCACCCGACACTAGTCTAAGCATGTTAGGTAGCTATCTTTTTGGCTGACCTATTCTTAATCGAAATCTTCTTTGGTTCAGGCAGTGGTGTCATTGGGATTTTAATCCTTAGCACACCCTCCTCAAGGTTTGCCTCAATTTTGTCAGCATCAGCTCGCTCTGGTAGCTGGAAGCGACGGTAAAAACTGCTGCTACTTTCACGCACCACATACTTCTTTGACTTATCGTCTTCTTTTTCGTGACGTTGTGCCTGAATGATTAGGTCGCCGCTGTCGACTTGAATGTTGACGTTATCCTGTGAGAAGTTTGGCAGGTGTGCTTCAACAACCAACTCGTTATCTTTCGTAAAAACATCTGTTGTTGGGATATTGCTACCCTTGAATGGCGACAACCAATTATCACCAAAGAATTGCTGCTGCAATGCACTGAGTTGTGCAAAAGGGTCGTATTGAACGAGCCTACTCATAGTGTTTCTCCTTTCGTTAAATGTGTTAAATGAAACGTTTTGAGAAGCAATAAAAGCCTCTACATTGCCATTTTAAAAAACTAGCACTCTAATGTCAAGAGTGCTAATTATTGTAATATTTTCAATATTTCTATCTGTTACTCACTTCCACTGATACGTATCTTCAAAATACTCTTGACGGATTTTTTCACTCCTGGTAAATTATTTATCGGGAAGACCAGGTGAAACAGCACATTAAGTATATGTAGCCAACCAAGTTCGATAGTTCAATTTGAACAGAGTTAAGTTATTTAGTTCGTAGGCTACATCTGTGGGTGCAAGTCTTCCATAAGTTTCTAAAAGAGGCACAGATAAGTGCCTCTTTTTAATTATTATAAAAGCTGCGTCTTAAATATCGTCTTGTCACTATGTAGTCTAGTTGCGATAGACAAGGCGATGGACCTCCAGAGATACCTAAGCAGGTACCAGTTGGTTCCAATAACAGCTTCGCTTATTTTATAGTACTGATTCGTATCTGTTATTTAGTTCTATTACCCTTTGGTATTAACTGTTAGCGGCGAACTTGAATATATACTCTATAGGTTTTTGAAATAGTTCAGCTATTTTGAATGCTAATGGCAGGCTAGGATAGTAGCGGCCCGTTTCGATAGCGTTAATAGTCTGCCTAGACACGCCAAGCCGGTCACCAAGTTCAGCTTGGCTCCACTTTTGCTCGGCTCGTAATACGAGGATTATGTTGGTCACTAACGGTTCCGGTGTTCGATCTGTTTTTGCAATAGTAGCCATAAAGTAATACTACCAATAAATAGGATTTGCACTACCGGGTTAAGGTTTATCTGTTTGAGGGAATACAACATTTCCGCCGTAAATAAGCCGAGTAACACTATCGGGAAAGTAAACGCAGCGGCTTTAAGCTGTACAAGCTGTTGCCGTTCGTCTGCCCGACGATAGCCTAGATAAGACACCAAAAGCAATGCCAGAACACCTACGTATGATATTGTTGCCCAAGCGAAGTCTCTAGTAGATGGATGACCCAGATTAGTTTGAGGGGCTGAGCCGATCAACAGTGCAATAAATAGTAGCACTGCTACCGCTAACCCGTCGCGCAGATTGGTTCTACGACGATTAATTTCATTTGTAGTTTCTTGCTGTGGTGTAGTTTTATTCATAATTTAAGTCTAGTCTTTATATTTTAAGTGTCAAGTAAGCTTTACACACTAATTTCTAATAATCACAGTTTATAGTGAACATATTGGAACTCCGTTTAACTTAGTTGCGACACACAAGACGATGGCCCTCCAATTAACGATTTAATTTTTGATATAATTCTAAAATGATAAACAAAACATTTACTGCTACGCTAGAAAAAGGTTCGGATAAAGGTGGTTGGACCTATGTTGTTTGGCCAGAATCAATTGAATACTTTGGGACTCGTGGTGCGGTAAAAATTAGAGTAAAAATTGACGGAATTGAATTTCAAAGTTCGTTTATGGCTATGGGCAACGGAATGCAAATGCTACCAGTTAAACTAGAAATTCGTAAAATAATAGGCAAAGAATCTGGAGATTTAGTTACCGTCGAGCTTTTAGAAAAACTTTGAAACTAGTTGCGACAGACAAGGCAATGGACCTCCAATCACGATGCATATTAACTCATCTGTTTTGAGGAGTTTTTTGTTGGTATAATGCAGGGATGAAAGTCGTTGAAGATATTACTATCGCAGAACTATCAGCTATGGCTAAAAAAATGTATGGCACATTAGTAAAAGTCGATGTTGATATTGCAAAAAACATTTTCATTGTCGATATGGGAATGCATGCTGATGGTGAAGCATATTTAATGGAACGAGGTTCAGAACAGAATGACCTATGGGGGATTAACTTACATCCTTCCGACTACGGTACGGATGACTTTATTGAATTTGACTCAATGATTAATATACGACCTAGCCAAGGTAATGCTTCAAAAGATGTCTTAGATGAAGAGATTCGGCAAAAGATTATAAATATGGTAAAGCAGGTGGTCCATGACTGATCATACATTTGATACCAAGCGGTGGGCCGAAATGGACGTTTTCAATCAAATGGGCAACATCGGCTCGGAAGTTGGACGAGCTCTAAACGCTAAACGCCAAGGCAAACCCGAAAGATGCCAAGCTGCCTTCTATCGAGGTTTGGACCTGATTGATGCAACTGCACAATTGTGGGCAGTCCAAAATCGTGCTGGTCTACGCGAGCTTCTATACGCACGTGAGCAATTTACCGAATCAATCACTACATCTAAAGTAGACCTAACGCTCGAAGCTTATTTTATGCAATTTGCTATAGCCGCTCGACTCAATCACTCGTAAATTTCAGTTGCGATAGTGTACACGGTGGCCCTCCAAGCATAACCGGCATCAAAGGCTCCTCAATTGACGGGTCTTTTTATTTGGTATAATTAAAGTATGAAGAAACAAGCTAATGATGCGAATGACAAGCTCGCAATTGGTGCAGGGGTTGGCGTAGTGCTGGGCGCAATACTAGGTCTTGTAGCCTTCAATAACATAGGACTAGGGATTACTATCGGTGCCGGGGTTGGCGTGGCGGTTGGCGTGGCTTTTAATGATGGAGATACGAAAAAGAAATAGGCATT
>JBDTJP010000084.1:0-11793 GCA_039935755.1 Saccharimonadales bacterium (SeqCode) | reverse complement strand
AGGCCATACCAACATTCTCTGACCCTACAGAAATAATAGCGCCCAGTTTATCAGATTTATCTGAGCTAAAACGTTCCTCTATTCTCTTAGTCACAGCAGATGTATTTGGGTTTGAGTAAGCATTGATAGTCGATTCGAACTCTCTTAATACGCCTAAATCCTGCGATGCGGTTCTGCATAACAAGCCCAGTTCTATAGCCTCAGCCACTGGGGCTGAACCAAGCAGACTCAAGAACCACGGTTTTGCTTCATGCCTTATCAAACCTTCTGCCACTTTATATATCTTCTGTTTTAACTCGGGTTTGTTTGGTGGTATCACGGTCGCGTATTGTTACGGTGTCGTCTTCTAGGGTGTCGAAGTCTATTACTACACAGTATGGTGTGCCGATTTCGTCTTGGCGACGATAGCGTTTACCTATGTTGCCGTTGTCGTCCCACATTACATTACCGTACTTCTTTTTTAGGACGTCGTAAACTTCACGAGCTTTTTTAACAAGCTCTGGCTTATTTTTAAGTAGCGGCGAAACGCAGTACAAATACGGTGCAAGTTCTGGCTTAAGCTTCAAGACAACACGTGTATCGCCGTTAATTTCTTCCTCGCAGTAGGCATCAACTAGGACGGCTAATAACATACGTCCAACTCCCACCGAGCTTTCTATGACATAAGGCACAAATCGTTCGCCTGATTCTTGCTCAAAGTAAGATAAGTCTTTGCCGCTGGCCTTTTGGTGGTTAGAAAGATCAAAATTTGTTCGATTATGCGTTCCCCATAACTCCTTGAAACCCTGTGGATATTTAAAGTAAATATCATGAGCGGCAGCCGCGTAATGCGCACGTTCATTTTCGTCATGTTCGTGCCATTGTAGATTTTCTTTGTCTATACCAAGCTTGTTGACTAAGAAGTTCCATGCAAAATCGCGCCAATCCTCATAGGTTTTGTCTTGGCTATCTGGTTTGATAAAATTCTGAACTTCCATTTGCTCGAGTTCGCGAACACGGAAAATAAAATCTCGAGGACTTATCTCATTTCGAAAAGCTTTACCAATCTGGGCAATACCAAATGGGACTTTAGCTCTCATGGTTTCACGAACATTCTCATAATTTGTAAAAATTGGGCCGGCAGTCTCTGGACGAAGATAAGCTACGCTTGAGCTATCCTGAACTGGGCCAATCCAAGTTTGCATCATCATATTAAAGAATCGGGGCTCGCTTAGAGCATTACCGTCTGGAGATTTCATATCTTTCAATAGTTTCTTAAGCTCAACTAAATCGGTTGAGTCAACACCCGCCAAATGATCAGCTCGGTAGCGCTTGTGAGTTACTACGTCTTCGACCATTGGGTCTGTAAAGCCAGCGACGTGGCCACTTGCTTCCCATAATTTAGGATTTTGCACAATCGCACTATCAACACCAAATATATTGTCACTGTCAGTAACGACCGCTTTCCACCATTCAGTCTTAAGCTTATTGGCTAGCTCAACACCAAGTGGACCATAGTCCCAAAACCCAGCTAGGCCACCATAAATCTCAGATGCCTGAAAGATAAACCCACGGCGCTTGCACAGGCTGACAATATTTTCCATTGTTACTTCTTTACTCATTCTATTAACAGATTATACATGTAGGTAGTTCTTGCGCATAGTGCTAACTAACTGTAAGCAAGGCTGAACAAAGTCCTCTATACCGCTAATACGCTCTAACGACACCAGGCTATGGGTACGTACAAGCCTAAGTAACTTGATGTGAGTCGACGAAAAATTACCCTCTGGATGCTCGTCAAAAATCATAGACTCTAGGTCAAACATGTACCGAGTGCCGGCCTTAAGAGGCGTATCCTTACGGTCGTGAGTCAAATTAGGAGTATGACCAGATATATCGAGTAGCTGACTATCGAACCATAGTTCAATTAATAACATGTCAGTTTCTGGGTCATCGAGTGCTTTTAGAGTCTGCGAGGCCAGCTCAAAGTATTCATTGCCAGAGTTGTCCTCGGTTACACTATTAATGCGCTTTAATAATGCGTAAGCTCGCATCGTACGATCCATGTTAGAAACAATATTGCCAAAATGTTGCTGTAAGCGTGCGGAAGTAAGCGTGCAAAGTTCACTACGGCCCTTTATGAAGCCAATTTCGTTAATGCTGAGTGGTTCAATACCCCCAGCTAATTTTGCACGGCTCCGGCGTACACCTTTTGCCAGCCCCCTGACCTTTCCATTGTCCGAAGTTAAAAAGGTTATGATTCTATCGGCCTCTTGGTAATTGGTGCGAGATAAAACAATCGCGTTGGTTACAACCTGAGTCATAAAGCAACCGCTAACTTCGATTTTATAGCCTGGGCAAGCTGGATTGCAGTAGTTCGGGGCTTATACATAACCTCCACCACGCCGAGTTGCCTAAATTGCTCTTTGAATGTATCGTTCTTAACTTGGGTATTTAGAGAATAAACTACTACTGGTATATTTTGCCATTCCGTGTAAGTACGAATCTCATACAAAAACTCTATGCCGTTATGCAGCCCGAGCCTTGGCTCTAAAACTATAATGTCTGGGGTCTGCGTATCCATAGAATCAATTGCCGCTTGCCCGCTTCGTCTCCATTCTACGTCTAGCCCACCTGCCTCAAGTGCAGTCGCAGTAATATGTCCGAATATCTTGTCTGGCTCTATTAATAAAACGCGCATCATACTAATTGCAGCTGTCTAGTTGGAGTTAACAAAGAACCGAGACCGGTCATAGAACGATGTCTGTACGATTTTATAGGCGCTTCCATCTGGTTGCTCAAATAGTCGGCTATCGCTAGTCCAGCACCACCAGCACCACCGAGATATGGCGTAGACTGAGTCGCTCGGCCGTGCAGCTCGCGTGCCATTAACAACATTCTCTGGGTTAAAACCGTGTGTTTACTAAACGCACCAACTACCACACCCTTGGCTGAACTATGGGTGCCCAGAATTATGCTGGCAGGAGCCCCGGATTCATCGTTACTAGCCTCAATTAAACTGGCACCAAGCAAAGTCAGAATTGCCTGGAGTGATTCTCGGTGCGCCATAACCGGAGTGTTTTTACCCTGGTGGTCTACATCAATTAATACGTCGTAACTTCGAGCTAGTGGCTGCAAAGTGTTGGCAACATCGTAAAGCACCGAGTTAGTCGTCAAAGGCTCCAGCTGCAAGCTTGTTTGATCTTGGCTTTGAACCCTGATAAAACCATCTATGAGCCTAAGAGCTTGATTGCTTAGGGTCGTTATCGCTAGTAGGTTATCTTGGCTATTATTCTCTGCCAATCTGGCAATCTGGAGTAAGGGTAGCTTGAACTGCTCTGCCAATGCCGTGAATAGCTGCTCTGATTGATTACCCTGCAACAAGTTATTTAGCCCTCTTATTGCCTTTTATTGTACCACTATTGAACAATAAATGTGCTACGGTGAAAATTTAATGTTAGCTAATATAATGTTGTCTAAATCATCCTTAAACTGGGGTGACTCAGATGAAATCTTAAGCGTTTTATCCCTGATAGGTACTAAAATCATAATGTCTTTTTGACCTGTGTTTATTTCACCTTCAACTCTAGAGCCACTCACCGAAGGTACATTTTTGACTGTGTAGGGCTGGACAGTGACTGTACCTTTTTTTGTCTTGGACTCAAAGCTTTTCATCTCTGTGTCGTACGAACGATCCGTTACCTGTATATGTAGGGCGTATGCTGTATCGCTCTTTAAGCCCGGAACAAAGCCAGGGTGAAAATAAGCATCCAGTAGCGTGCTACCACTCGTCGATTGTTCTACGTAAACACTCCATGTCTTAGGATAATTAACTTCTAGGCTACCGTATATCTCGGGCCCCAGATATTGCTTAAGGGGGGCCTTTTCTTTTTGGACGAATTCATTATCCTTATCAGTACTTTCTTTTTTTACTGCTGCATCTACGGCCTGGGATACCTTCTTATCACTGTTGTTCTTGTAATCACTCCTGCTGCCATTGGCCCAGAATGCGAATATAGTAATCCCTAATGCAAATACACCCAGTACAATTAGTGGAATAATAAATATCCATTGGTGAACTACCTTAGGCTTAGGTGGCCCCCCTGGCGCAGGATATGGGCTACTGGGCATCTGGTAAGGCTGCATCTGTGGCATCTGATTGTTTGGTTGTTGCATCGGTGTATTAGGTGGCATATCCTGGTAATAATACCATAAGCGCTACATTGATTGATAGGCTTATTTAACTATCTGTCGACGGCTTGTATTCATAGAGATACATCCCGTTGTTCTCTGATATGTGTTTTCGGTCTGGTACTCTGAATGCGTAGCTGACGAGTTTGATCTTTTGCGAAGGATAGTTATGAATAATCTTTTTATTCAACTTAATCATGTATCTGTCTAGTAAAAAAACATAAATTCCATCTGTTCTGGGCCAAACGCCGTTCCAGAAATTGCCAAGCGTCAGTATGACATGTTTTCGATACTTAAACGTACGTGCGTAAGTTATGAGCAGCAAGACTGGGTTGAGCTCATATCCATAAACCTTTAAGCCCCTCTTGGCCGCCGCTAACACCATAGAACCGTCCCCGCACCCTAGTTCAACTAAAGTTTGGCCAGCTTCAAAATCAAACAGATCTAGTGCCGACTCACGCTGAGACTTAAGCGTTGGCACATACGGCGCCCCAAAAGCCACAACAAAGCCAAATACAATGACTACTACCGATGCGGCTAAAATTATCCAGGTCCAATTCATTTATTAATCTTTTTTATCTCGTTTTGAGCATTTTTAAGATACACCTCTAGTTGTTTGATTATATCTTGACCCTGCTTATGTAGGCCCAACGCCTGATCAATATCCACCTCATCTGATTGAAGCTTCTCGAGTACAACGTCCAAATCTGCCTGAAGCTGCTTGAATGTTTGTTTGGCTGTCATATTAACTAATTATACATCAGTCGAGCTAGTTATGTTCGCCCGGGCAGTACCATCGTGAAATTTTATACTGATTTTGTCGTTTTTGGCTAGTTTTTTAACAGAGTTTACTGCACCGGCATTACTTCTGACGATTGCATAACCCCTGCGTAGCGCCGCCTCTGGATTAAGCACCTCCAACAAATCACGCTGGCGTAAAAAGGATTGCTCGGAGTTATAGTAAGCTTGCGCTAGAGCGCTACGCATAGCCCTAAGCCTATCTTTTAGCTGCTGTTCTTGTTCGCGTATAAGTGCTCTAACCGTGTCACTTAAACTCGTGCTTTGACGCCTTATGGAGTCTACGACTTGGTGTTTATCGGGTACTAGTAGTTCAGCAGCATTACTTGGGGTGCTGGCCCGTTTGTCAGCTGCTAGCTCTGCTAAGCTGACGTCTACTTCATGTCCTATGGCTACAAGCGTAGGCACACGACTAGCCGCTACGGCACGCACAACCAGTTCATGGCTAAATGTGGCTAGATCATCGGCGCTACCACCTCCGCGTGTAATTATGAGCACCTCGGGTGGACTTGGTAGTTCATTGAGCGCAGTTATACCTCCAATAATCGACTGGATCGCCAGTTCACCCTGCACCTGAGCCTCGTAGTGCAAGACGTCTACCCCACCCCAGCGAGCATTAAGTATCTTTATAAAATCATGATAAGCCGCTGATTGGCCCGACGCAATTAACCCAATTCGGGTTGGGGCGTATGGCAATGGTCGTTTGCGGGATGAGTCAAACAAACCCTCCTTTGTAAGTTTCTTTAGCAATAGATCCGACGCTCGCTTAATGCTACCCTCACCCACTGGCACGATTGACCTAACGGTAAGGCTAAAGTTATATAACGGATGGAGTCGTGGCTGGGCCGTCACTCGAACCATTAAGCCGTCTTCGAGAGGACCCGGTAAGGTATAAACTGTACCGAAACACTTTATGCTGGCAGTGTCGTCTTTTATATCGAAATAGACCCATTTATTGCGTGATACCCGCAAATTAGCGATCTCACCTTCTATAACTATCGATGGATATGCATAATCCAAGGTCTGGTTGAGTACGGCTACGAAGTCAGTTGGGGTAAATATGATATCTTCCACCCTACAACTTTAACATTTTAGACATTTTACTGCTGATGCATCTTTAGGAGCCTACGACCCAGTCGAGACTGCAGTCTGATCATCCCCGTGAATTGTTTTGTTGTAAAAATAATACCCTGGGCCAATCTGTAGAGTCATATTAAGGACACGATACATTACAGTCACGGGCAAGCTTACTCCGGGTGGCACGCCGGCAGCAGCTAAAACTGCGGTCATCAAGGCTTCGTAAATACCAACACCACCAGGAAGCACCGATATCAAACCCGCAAAGTTGGCTACTCCGTAGGCCAGTATAATCGCGCCGGGGTTTACCCAGTGGCCAAAAGCGACATAGACTATATAAACGGTTAAAATCTCAGTCGCATTAGCCAAGAGGCCGTATAGCAGAGGAGCTCTAAGTGCTTTGCGGTCCTTTTTTATAACCATGTAGTTTAGATGCAACTCTGTGAATATTTCCCTGGCCCTTGTAATGTCTATGGTTTCTGGATGTTTTGGCCGAACAACATGTATCAGCTTGTTGATGGCTTGAGTTATGTATGTGAAAAATCCGTTTATCCGCTTTTTGCTACCTATTATAAAAGCTAGACCAATTGTCATTGTCGCAAGCAAGGTTACCATTGATGCACCAATGACAAGTGTAAAGCCGCTAACATGCTGACTGATAGATAGAGAAATAAGCCCAACAAATAGTAAAATCTCAAATGATACAAATAAGAATACGAACTTGAGGATCTGTACTAAAGTGGCTTTGGCCGTAGATATATCTAATTGCTTTAGGCGTAAGCTAAAGTACGAAAAACCAGACACTCCACCACTGGGGAAAACATGATTAACGAAGTTTAGCTCGAGTGATACCTTGTACAGTTCACGATATTTTATATCCCTGCCAATAGTCCTAAACAACGATCGATACATACGAGTATAGGCATCGTAGTTCAATATCTGTAGTGGGATCATGAGTAAAAGTGCGTAGGCATTAACTTTACCTAGGTTTTCAATCGTGTCTGCAATCTGGTGCCTGGTTAGAACGCCCAAAAGTACTAATGCAGCAACAGTGGCCACATTTAGTATGACTTTCCAGCGACTTTTCTTTTCGGCTTCACTCATTGGTATCAAATTATATACTAAAATCTTTGTGGTATCGATAATTTATAACTTAAAACCCTGTTAGTCTTGATAAGTCTTGAGTCTGCGACCTAGTTCGGAAACAGCGCCTACCTCACCGTCATCGGCGATTTCTTTGTCTACTCTTTCGTCGCGGTATTCGCGTGTGTTTTGTTCAAACTCGTAGCTAAAATACTCAGCAACCTCCACCAAGCGCTGGGTATTAACAGGATTAAGTTTAGTATTTAACGGACGGAATATGTAAAGATACGAATCTACTATTTCAAAACTAAATCCTTTGCCGTAGTCCATAATATTTCCCATAAGTTCTGGTGTCAAAATAAACAAAGCATCTTGTTCGTAACCTTCTGGTACGTAGACGGTAAAGCTATCATTAAAGTCACCCTCAAGCTTCAAGATTTGGCCTGGCTTGAGCCATGCTCGCATCTCATATGGGCCTACAGATGTAGACCGGTCTTCAATTATAATATCCGGGACTTGTCGTGACAGCTTGAAGCCAATAACTGTAAAGTAATAGGATGCTAATTTTTCAACATCCTTTTCGAATACTTTAAGATGCTTTTTCCTTTGACAATCATAGTTAATAATATCAGCCTGTCTGCCTATTAGTGGTATGCTGAACCCTTTGTAATTACTTCGTTTAACCTCTGTGTTTCTAAACATCAACCACGAGAAATTCGAGACTCGATAGTCGTATGGCTTAAGCTTATTAAGCTCTAGGAACTTTTTAAGTGCTTTGTCTTTTATATTATGCGCAAACGAAGACTTAGCCGCCACAACGCCAATAACTAGAAACACAAGATTAGATATGATGAGCGCTCTTATAACGAAGGGCCAGCCATTATCTGTAGCTGATGGTAGGAGTGATAGCGTACTTATAAAAAGACCTATTACAATAAATACCCATATCATTGTTCGGGAGTCTTTGTCTCTAAAAGTCAATCGGTAGGTTACTTTTGTGTTTACTGGCTCGAGTGGGCTGTAATCGTAGTTGTTTTTTGGGTTCATATTCAAGATTATACTGTAAAACCGTTATACTATCGATATGACACAGTCACTTTTAATACTGGGGAGACAGCCAGCTTTAGGACTAGCTGAGCTAGAGAGCTTATTCGGAGCCGAGAATCTAACACCGGTAGGACGCCAAGCAGTTAGGCTTAACTGTGCTCACGAAACTGTTAATTTTAACCGGCTTGGTGGCAGCATGACGCTGGCCAAAGTAATCGGCAGTGCTGATAGTACGGATTGGGGCAAGATAGTTCATGAAATATCTAGACTGCTACCCGAGCTTTTAAAAGACATACCAGAGGGCAAAATACGGTTTGGCATTAGCACTTATGGTTTGCCCGTCAAGCCGTCAACCATTAATCGCAGCGGATTAGATCTAAAAAAGATTATTAAGTCGGGTGGCCGATCAATACGTATCGTTCCGAACACTAATGCCGAGTTAAACACGGCTCAAATAATACACAACCAGCTAACTGGCCCGACTGGGATTGGGTTGGTTC
Organism: Saccharimonadales bacterium (SeqCode); assembly: GCA_039935755.1. Taxonomy (GTDB): domain Bacteria; phylum Patescibacteriota; class Saccharimonadia; order Saccharimonadales; family JBDTJP01; genus JBDTJP01. Next base: position 3,118 of record JBDTJP010000084.1, on the reverse strand, counting down.
TAGTCAGAGATGACAAGCAGACAATAATAGCTCAAATTACGCAGGTGCAAGACATAGATGCTTACGCTGCTAGGGATCAAAAGCGACCAAAGCGCGATTCCCGCGTTGGTATGTTGCCTCCAAAATTAGCTCAAATTATTATTAACATAGCCGTTGGCCAGCCAACTGAACAAATAACTGTGCTAGATCCATTTTGCGGTACCGGTGTTTTACTACAGGAAGCACTACTTATGGGCTACAATGCACACGGCACCGACCTAGAACAGCGAATGATTGACTATTCTCAAGTTAACCTAGAATGGTTGAGTAAAGTGTTCAGCGTACCAAATGCCGATTTCAAATTGGAAGCTGGTGACGCAACTTCATTTGAATGGTCCAACCGTTTTGATTTTATAGCTGCTGAAACATACCTAGGCCGGCCGTTCTCTGCAATCCCCTCCCCTGAAGTTCTAAGTAAAGTCATGCAAGATGTCGATACAATTCACCGTAAATTCTTAAGGAATGTCGCCCAGCAGACAGACTCAGGCTTCAAAATGTGTATAGCCGTTCCTGCCTGGAAGACAAAAAGTGGCTTTAAGCACCTCCAGATACTTGATTCTCTCGAGGATTTAGGTTATACTCGTCGAGTATTTGTTCACGCAAACAAACAGGATCTGATTTACCATCGACCTGAACAAATTGTTGGACGTGAACTCGTCGTATTACAGCGACGATAACAATTAGGAATTAATAAGGAACAATATGTCACACGTTAAAGCGGGCGGAAGCTCAAAAAACAATCACGATAGTCCTGGCCAACGGCTCGGGGTAAAGCTATTTGGTGGCCAAGTAGTTAAAACTGGTCAAGTAATCGTCCGTCAAACAGGCTCAACTAAGCGAGCTGGTGATGGCACGTTTTTGTCACGTAACTTTACTATCCACGCTGCCCGTGATGGCGTTGTAAAGTTCCAAAAGCGTCGTGTGCGATTGTTTAGCGGCAAAACAGTGCCTCGCACCGAAGTTACAGTCGAATAAAGTAAACTGCATTCAATAATTAAAACCTCCCGTAAATGGGAGGTTTTAATTTATATGCTAGCCGCTTAAGACCCTCCTAGGCTGGCTCGTCCGGGTTAACTGGCGCATTATTAAAGCCAACTAGGGCTTGCTCTGCTAAGTTTCGCTCTACTCTAGCGTTCCGCTCGTCTAAGAGTTTTTCGTGGTCAGGGTCGCCTGGGCTAGATACAACTTCTACCCTACGGGAAGGAAGTGTTGCCGTCGGCTCGTCCATACCCGGCGCTTCATCAATCAGAGTAGGCACAGGACTAAGGCTAGGCTTTCGCTGTGCAAGCATACCATCTGGCACTTCTTGTATGAACTGCGGCACACTTGCCTGCTCTTCAGTTTTATAATCTGAATCACGGGCCGCTAAAGCACCTCGCACAGCCACAAGATCTACTACATTTGATGGTACTTCTGGGTTGGTGTTGATTTCGTTCATATTGTTTCCTATCTTTTTATTTTATCTGTCCCATCAATTTGAATAGTTAATTTAAGTTCCACAACCTAGATTGATCACTAGCATAATTTGTAGCTATGGCTTTGGCGGCTGGTGACATAGCCTTATATGCTTGGCCTGCATATTGCCCAAAGTTAGTGGAAGCTTGTCCGTCACCATCTTTTTGTGCGTCAGCCTTATTAGCCAAATACATTGCATGCAACTTGAGCTGTTGCTTATCTTTCTCACTCATGGGCTTTAACATATTCTCCAGTCTGGTCTCATATATTTCCCTTGCAGTGACTTTTTCGGCTACTGGAGCCGCCGAGCTATAACCAGCCTCTGGGGATTGACTATCAGTCTTCCATGGGACTTCTGTAATCAAGCCAGTTTTAACAGCTAAACTACCTAATATTTTTGATCTTGGCATAGTTTCAACGCCAACTGGTTCAGCTTCAGTAGCTGATAGAGGTTCTGTATTCCGGTATATCTTTGTACCATTTTTCGAATGGTCGCTAACTAGTATGCCTTCGGGCGTTAAATTTATCGTGACATGACTAGACGATACTACATTTTCTGTAATAACCTGCTCTTCGTCTAGTGCTAGATCATGGCTGGCACCACCGCCGTCCCGCCCTAGTACTACTTCTGGATATTCATCATAGAGGTACGCAACTGCTATACCATGATCTTCTGAACTATAATCTATGCCCTGTAGCCCAAACCGGCTTAAAGGCTTTCCCCTCACTGGATACTTTGGGTCTAAGCTAGCTAATTTATAATCAGGGCCGTAGTCAACAATAGCAATTCGTTGGCCGGCTTCAGTTGGCTTATTTTCTGTTGAAGCCATAGTTGGCAACTCAATAACACCTAAAACGTCACCGTTTATGCTCCACAGTCTCGTCGCTGTTTCTTGGTCTGCGAGCACCGTATCTAACAATACTTCGCTGTGTTCAAGATTTTCTGCTGTTACTGGAGGCAACGCAAACCCAAGCCCTAGAGTGTTTGGGTCAGTTTGTGCTGGTTGTGGACGTTCTAGTTCTGTCATTTTTGTTTTTCCTTTAACTAATACATATTAGCATAAGCTTTTATATTTGTCAATAGTATGGCACGGAACAATCAATTTCTTACGCTAAGTCATCTGCTTGGCAGGTGAAAGGTCTAACCGTAATGTAAATAAATTTAAACCAGGCCGAGGTGTTGCTTGATGCGATCAACAACGTCTGCGATAACAACTTGGGATTTTACTAGATAATCATCGACACCTAGGCTTTCAGCACGTTCTTTGTCGCTGTCTTGGCTTAAGGCTGTTAGCATTATAACTTTAACATTGGTGGTTTCTGGCGTATTTCGTAGTATATCAAGTACGTCAAAGCCACTAATTTTAGGCATCATAACATCTAATAAAATTAGATCAGGCTTATATTCGACTGCCGAGGCTAGGGCTTCTTCGCCGTTAGGAACTCGGCGTACGTCAAAGCCTTCGGCGAGTAAACGAGTTTGATAGACACTAGCTAGTGCGTCGTCGTCCTCGACTAGTAGAATTTTTTTAGATTGAGTTGGAGTATTTTGATCTTGCATACTGTTAATGCTACCTTATTTAGCTTAAGGTTGCAATAAAGCCTGCACGAATCCATCAAACAG
>JBDTJP010000083.1:0-7768 GCA_039935755.1 Saccharimonadales bacterium (SeqCode) | reverse complement strand
TCAATAGCCTGTAGTTTATCTATGTGTTCTATCGGTGTAAAATCTGCTAATTTAGTTCCTTGCAATTGTCCCTCCTTTGGGGTTACTGTTGGTGTTGCTGCTGAATTACCAGCTTGGTTAGTTTTATCGAGCTTACTCTGTTGGTGCGCTTGCCACACAACTACTACACTAATTGCGACTGTCGTTACTAAAAACAGTACTGCGCCTAGCATCGCAAATACGCGGTCGCGCGCTCTCGCCTTGGCCATATATAAAACCCTCCTTTTGGTTTTGTAATACTTGATATTATTATACGCTGGCATCGCCTAACTGCCAAAGATAAAAATAAACTAAGAAAACTCGACTGGTGACTCTGGCCAGCCATGCTCAAGGCAATTGATGATATTGGCTTTGAGCTTTTCTGACATAAATGGTTTTGTCGCAAGCTCGCTAACTAACGCCCAGATTGGATTATATAGATTATTACCTAACTGATTTATTTTATGCTCTTCGGAGTCAGGGTTTAGCTGAGGTTCTCCAGATACGTAATCACAAATATAAATGTACTGATCACCGAATGGGTCACCGGCATGCTCAACAAACACTAGACGTGGGTTAGACACCGCCACAGAGGTCTCTTCTGTCAGTTCTCTCATAAGTGCCTGCTCGGGTGCCTCGCCCATTCCTATGGCGCCACCAGGCAACGTGTCGTACTCAGTGCCGAACTTATCACGGTGCATAACCAATAGCTTGTCTTCTCGTAGAACAATCGCGCGTACAGCTCGTCTCATGTCTTAATAGTACCCATAAAACTGAAATTAAGAAACAGTGATTTCTGAGTTACGCTGATATATCATAATTCTTGAGTTCCTTCTGGGTCTGTTCTTTATTGCGTCCGCGCTGTAACTTCAGCAATTGATCGTATATTCCACCAGATTTAGCCAGCTTTGCAGGAGTACCAACTTCATCAATCCTGCCTCCGCGAATTGTTATAATCTGATCGACATTCTGTATCGTACTAAGCCTGTGAGCAATGATTATTGTTGTGCGCCCCTTAACTAAATGGTCGAGCGCATCCTGGACTAACGCCTCGCTCTTACTGTCCAAGCTACTGGTGGCTTCATCCAGTATAAGTATCGGAGCATTTTTAAGTAATGCTCTGGCTATAGCTATACGCTGCTTTTGGCCACCACTGAGCTTAAGCCCACGCTCACCTATCTGGGTGTTATAGCCCTCGTCGAATTTTGTGATAAACTCATCGGCATTTGCTGCCTTGGCTGCGTGCAAGATTTGACGCTCTGTAGCACCTGACGCGGAGTAGCCGATATTCTCGCGGATAGAGCCGCTAAACAATGACGAATCTTGAAATACTACTCCAATGTTTTGGCGTAAGCTACGTTGTGACACGCTGTTTATATCCTGACCGTCTATTCGAATCTGACCTTTCTCCGGTTCATACAAACGTAAAAGTAAGTTCGTAAGAGTTGTCTTGCCCTCTCCGCTTTCCCCCACCAGTGCAACCCTAGTACCCGGCATGATTGTGACAGCAATGTCTTGGAGAACTGGTTGTTTGGCATCGTAGCTGAAAGATACATCGTCAAACTCGATTAACCCTTCGGGTACATCTAACGACCTAGCGCCTAGAGCATCGGCTATATCTGGTCGAATATCCATAATCTCAAAGTAGTCCTTGCTATCAGACATCGCACGTTGTGTGTTCTCAACCAAGAAACTAATCGTAGACAACGGTATGCGTATTTGCATTGCGTACAAAATCAACGCTACTACCTGCCCAGGCGTATAGACACCGCTGGCACCTTTCATAAAAATAAACATGTAAACAGCAAAAAATATTAGACTGAGTAAAATACGGCGCTGAACGTCACGTATATGCCAGAACTTGGATTGCGGTCTATTTATCTTAACGACTTTTTCTATTTGTCTATCAAAAAACTTAAGTTCTCGTTTCTCTTGAATGTAGCTCTTGACCACCTTCACCTGGTTGATAGACTCTGCAAATCTGCCACTAGCGATATCGGTATGTAGATTTTTTTGCGTCTGATAACTACGCCACTTACCACTGCTCCTAAATGTCATCCATATATAAATTGGATAGAGTGAAAATAGCATTAGCGCTACTTGCCAGCTGTATATCGAAACTATAACTAGTGCAAAAACGGTGCTAAATATAAACTGCAGAAAGTTATTGCTGAGCATCTGCATGAAATTTGTGATTTGTACTATCGAACGGTTCAAACGATTTATAATTTTGCCGGATAACTCTGTGTCAAAATATCGCTGGGGCAAGCTCAGTAGATGTTCGTAATATCGTTTACTCAAAATCTTGTTTAGTTTAATAGACATCTGGTCGCCCAGGTAACCGCCAACATTGCTGAATATGTTAGCTAGAACATCAGTCAAGAGTATGATTGACACCAAAATTGCAATGTAAGTCATCCTGGCGTCGTGGCCCTTTCGAATCTCGTCGATAGCCCAGCCTGATAACAAAGGCTGAAGTAAGTTCATCAAGCTGAGTAAGATAGTCAGTACGCTTATGGCGGCGTAATATCGCCACAAGGATTTGGTTGAGCGTAGTATTTTGAATATGTGCTTCATAGTATTTCTATATAGATTAATCTGTGGCGGGCCTTATGTCGTTTATTACTAAAGCAAGCTCCGCAACAGCCTAGTTATTGTACAGTCATGTCTTGGGTGCTACAACCAGTTATTTACGCGCGATACTACCAACCGCCTCCACCGCCGCCACCACCGCCGCCACCCGAGAATCCGCCGCCGCCACTAAAGCCACTACCGCCAGAACTGCTAGGTGGTGCGAATGAAGTATTCATGGTCCCTACAGAACTCGATAAGCTCGAAACGAACAGACCGGTGTTAAATGAACTCCAGTTACCATTGTACCAATCGGGTGGGCTGGTATATATATCCGCAAATTGTTTAGCCCATTGTTTTTCGATTTTTAGTACAATCGCATAAGGTAAAAGCTTTTCGAATAAATCAACTGTCTTTGTCGGTTCGTCTGTCTTGTTTGCGTATGGCGCGTCTGGGGTCTGCATCATTTTTATCCTATCTTCCTCAGCAGTCTCAATATACATCTGGAGGCCCTTTATATGCTCTAAAGCAGCGACACCTTTTACTGTTCGCTTACTCATCAGCGCTCCAAACATATTCAGTAATATACCAGAGGTGAGTAGTCCAACAGTTAGGTAAAAGTTATGCATCATCGAAACAGCTACGAAAAATGCAACGAGATACAAAGCTATAGCCACGGCATGCATGGACCCACCTGCTTTTAGTGGGCTAGATACAAAGTAGCCTTCATCTGTCAGACGATTCATGACAGTTTCCTTAATCTTTGGAAATTTAGATGCGAAGGATGTTCTAAGCGTATTCATACTTATCTGGGCACCCGATACGCGTCGGCTAAATATATAAGTTATGACTTGATTCTCATAGTCATTCAACCCTTCCATATCCGAGTTTACTAGCTCTAAGGTGCATTCTTTAGAATCTTTTAAAAGTTTCTTTTTGGTCGTCTCAATTATTTTTATGTACTTACGGACGGCCAAGTCAATAATAGTTGCTGTAATCTCTAATGGTTCGAATTTATAATCGATTAATGCGCCTACTTCAGCTGGCTTAAGACCAAATGGCGCTTCGTACTGCGGGATAATGACACCACGGCCTTTGATATCTCTACCCTTTTTTCGCCATATTATAAAGGCGCCGATGCCAAAAATAAGTGGCAAAGCTAGACTTAGTAGTTTGATGTAGTTTTCCTTTATCCAATCGGTAGCTGGAGGGTGTACGAAATAACCCTTGTTGAACGACACGACAAAGGTGAGCGTCTCATTTGGAGCCAAAGGCTTTGTTGTATCGGCATTGATGCTGCCATCTGAAGTCTGTTCAACACTACAGCTAGATTGTTTAGCGCTGTATTCTCCAGTAAAACATATCTGGTTGTTTACTTTTAGGCCAGGCGGCAAATGAACGCTTACCGAAGTATACAAAACTCTCTGTTGCCACTGAACACCATTAACATTCCAATAAAGTTCATCGTGATTATTATAAAAGCCGATTACATTATGAACAGTGTAGTTGATTGTATATTGCTGATGGCCAGTCACGGTTGTATCCGGGGACCCAATGCGCAACACAGTATTACCACCGCTAGTGTATGTCTTGTACTGGCTAGGGGATCCACTGTTAGAGCTCACCGAGTCTACACTTAGGTCAAGTGAGTGGCCTTTATACGTCTTGGGTATGGCACGCTCGATGCCGTGGTTATAGCCATTGAAAGTAACATCGATATCCTCAACGATGCGCAAAGACCCTTGCTTGTCATCGTTGGTGAGGGTTATGTCGGACTTGAATGAGTTGATAACAAAATCATTGACATCAGCTTTAGCATGCGCCGAGGACAGCATAACCACACAAGACAAGCTGGTTGCAAACAGTAGCGCTAGCCATAATCTTTGCCTCACTTATATATGTTCTCCGTCTAATTCTTGTGATACCTTCTGAGATAGTGATTCTATTAGAGTATTAACCTCGCTCGTTTTAAGAGTTCTGTTATTGTCACTTAGCTGTAAACGGAAAGTTATATTTTTAAACTCTTCGGTTTTGGAGAATATATCAATTGGATATAGCTCCCATGCGTAGTTTGTCTTGGCTAGCTCGCCTCTTAGGCATTCATCTATCTGGCCAAAGCTTATTTGTTGGCTCAGTTTATAGCAGATATCTTGCGTAGCCGATGGATATTTAGAAAGTGAACGATAGCTTGTTTTCGTATTCTCAATAAGCGCTTGCTGTAAGCCTTCGAGTCCAAGCTCAAAACCAGCCGTAGCAGTTGGTAGCTTTAGCTGCCGTATAACATCATGTTTATACTCACCAACTATTCCAAGGAACGTGTCAGTCTCTTTGATCGTTACAAGCGCTGAGCGCTCATGGTCGAACGATGATGTAACGGGGAATCCTGGCTCCTTATTGATCGGCGAATAAACAAGTGTCAGCTCTAAGCTACTAGCCAAATAATCAAGATAACGACGAGCATTAAAATATGCTGCGTTCTTCTGATTCTTGCTGGTAAAAACTAAAGTAATAAAATCTAACTCTCCGGGTAGTCCATCGCCGTCATTCCCATGAATTTTGTTATGTGCTTTGTTGAGCTCAAACAGGGCAAATTCGTCGTAACCAGACTTGATGTTACCGTGGACTAGATCTAACAGGCTTGGTGTTAGACTTTGCCGATAATACTGCAAATCCGGGGAAAGTGCGTTGCGTAAAGCATATGAGTCCTCTGTTTTCTGGCCAACTTTATTCAACAAGTCGCCATGCACAAAACTATATGTCAAGACCTCGTTAGCACCTGCACGAGATAAGATTTCGCGTACTTTTTGCTTCAGTGCTAATTTTTGATCAGGTTTTATTGGGGATATATCACGTTTGGGCAGATCGGTCGGAAGTTGATTGAATCCGTACAAACGGCCAACTTCTTCTACGATGTCTTCGGACAACTCAATGTCTGTCCGCCAGAACGGCGCAGTTACTTTTAGCCCGCCGTCTATTTGCTCGACCTCAAACTCTACGTTGGTCAATAGTTTTGTTATTTCTTCTGCGTCAAAGCTACTGCCAAGACGATCATTAATAAACTGCACTAAAACCTCAACAGGACAGTTCCGGACTGGGTCTGGGTTGGTATCAACAATTTGGCTGGTTGGCTTAGACCCTATGAGTTCTTGGAACATAGAAATCGCTTTGCTCATAACCGCAGGTAATTGTGCAGCGGGTTGGCCTTTATTAAAACGCGTTACCGCATCTGTAAAGATACCGTGAATCATACTAGTTTTACGGATATTGTACATGTCAAAAGTAGCGCACTCTAAAACAATACGCTTTGTGTCAGCGTCGACTTCACTATTAGCACCGCCCATAACACCACCAAGCGCAATCGGGCCGTCTTTACTACAAATCAATACCGCTTCGTTGTGCGGCTCAATTTCCCTACCACCTAACAGTGTTATTTTTTCGTCTTCTGTCGGCTTACGAACAGTAATCTCTACTTCGCCATCTTTAGCAATCTTATCAAAATCAAAAGCATGCAGGGGCTGGGCGGTTAGCATCATCATGTAATTAGTAATGTCCACCACATTATTGACCGGGCGAACCCCTACTCGTTTCAAATAGCTCTGCAACCAGATTGGGCTAGGCTTAACCTCTATATTATCAATAACAACTGCTGTGTATCGTGGGCACAATTCCCCGGTTTCGTTTTTAACTTTCAGGATATCACTGGCTTCGATAGCACTTGGCTGAATGTCGGTATTGTACCAGTCTGGTGACTTAAACTGTTTGTGTTGAATTCCGGCAAGCTCCCGGGCAACACCAAGTTGGCCGAAACCATCTGGTCGGTGTGTAAACATCTTGTTCTCTATATCGATAATCACATCGTCCAGACTATATAAATCCTTAAACTGCGTGCCTGGTTTTATATCCTCATCTATCTCTAAAATTCCTGCGTGGTCATCACTTATACCAAGCTCCCTAGGGCTGGCCAACATGCCGTTACTTAGCTCACCACGCAGGTCTCGAGCTTCTAATACAAATAGTTCTTTTTCGCCGTAGCTTGCTGGTACGATTGCGCTAGGTGGAATCCATGCTACCAAAATACCTTCACGGGCATTCGGTGCGCCACAAACAACCTGCACAAGGCCATTATCATCTCGTTCTACATCCTTAACTACGCCACCATCATCAACTTTACAAATATTAAGTTTGTCGGCATTCGGGTGCTTATTACAGCTAACGACCTTAGCGACAACGATGCCTTCATAATGTTTACTTAAATCTTCATAGCTCTCAACCCCGCCAAGCCGCTCGGTTGCAAGTTTAACCAAATCATCTGTGGGCAATGACCTTATATCAACATCAGAATAGTACTGAGCCCAACTTAAACTAACTTTCATCTTTTGCCACCGTTCCACTCAAGTTTATACTTATACCCCGAACTACCACCAAATTTACCAAATGCATACCAATTTTCTACCGAAATCTTGTAAAACTTATGGCCATCAACTTGTTTGGAGTCAGTAACCATGTCGGACTTTATACCGAGTCTAACTGCAAAAAGAGATGCTATCTTTTTAAGTTCAATATCATCTGAAACTATCTCGGCTCTGCCCTCAAAGTAGATAGCATGAGGGTAATCGGTTGCAGCATGCTGGCGCACAATGTTACCAGCTACGCTAGGGTTTCCTTTAACTTCCTGGCTGTGCCTACGCGACTCTTGCGAGCGCCAATATATATTCAAGTTTTCATCATAAGCAAAGTGAACTTCGCAAACCCAAGGTTTATTGTTGTTCGATGTGGCTAGCGACATATGCAATGATTTATCTATGTATTCCCATACTATCTGTTCAATATCTATATTCATACGCTCTCCTCGAATCTCTGGTTGAGTTCGTTCATAGTCTTTACAAAAGCAGACTCCATATTTACACCGTAATTATCTGCTAAAACTATAACAGCCCATAAACAGTCCGATAATTCATGCGCGAGCTTTTCGTCTACATCTTCTACAGAGCGCTTGCCTTCTTTGGCTGCAATAAGCTTTGCCAAATCACCTACATCGCCCATGAATCCTAATGTTAGGTCTTTGCCGTCCCAGCTTTCACCGAATTCGTTCTTCTCAAGATTCTTGTACTTTTGACGAATCCCTAGCGCAAGTTTAATCATTTCTTCGAATTTCATTTGAATTGCCTTAGGAACTTTA
>JBDTJP010000082.1:0-5749 GCA_039935755.1 Saccharimonadales bacterium (SeqCode) | reverse complement strand
ATCTTAGCAACTTAGCCCTGAGTGTCCCGGGTTTAGAGATTGTACTTATAACTAATAACGCTAATGAACCAACTAGACCGCACGGTACGGGATTTATAGAAGAGGTATCTGACCAGATAGGTGGTATCCCATTTTATCACCCCACAGATTCATTGAAAGGTAAGACCAAAGCAGATCTATTTAACGAAGCAATTAAGAATTCCACTAATAACGCTACTCCTGAGCACGCAGCCCATATTGATGACCAATTTAAATCTCTAAAAGGCCTTAATGCAGCCGGTTTTGATACATTCTTTTGGACACTTCCATACGGTAAACACCAACATCTCGGTGTTAAATGTATGAGGCCGGCCGAACGACTAGGACGAGTGATGATTGGATCGCAACAAAGGGTATCATCTATATATCGTAATGGCCTGTTTGAGTAAGTAGCGTCTAGCTTTTTATATAGGTATCGACAGTTGCTGCAGTTATGGTATTGAATACGTTTTGCCCTAGCTCGAAGTCATAATCTCCGTCCATCCTTGTAAATATAACCAGAACATACGGCCTAACTCCATTATCTATAATTGCAGCATCATGAAGCCGGTCATTCAGCCAACCTGATTTACGATAGACTTTTACTCCATCCGGTACAGCATTTTCTATGTACTTAGTTTCACTAGTGTTTTGCATGTAACCCAGTAACAGCTCGGTGTGAGCAGGAGTTAAAAGTCGTTTTTGGTACAAATTCGATAATAATAGAGCGACGTCCTTGGGTGCTACCGAGTTAGATGTGGCATCATAACTGGATAGGCCTATTTGCCGCGCCCAAGACTGTAAAGCAGGGTGGCCCATCTCATTATTAAGGGTCTTCCAGGCATCGTTGTTACTTTGTTCAATCATGAGGCCTAAGTGTTGGCTTGCGGGTGCGTTGTCGATAACTGTATCCAGGTCACGCGATCCTTGTTCGACTTCGTGCATGTACAAAACAGCGGTTAGTATCTTATTGACACTAGCAGCTAGATAACCGTCGCCGTCGCCATAATTACTTGTATTTCCGGTACTCATGTCTATAACAGCTACCGATATCTGCATGTCGGGGTTCGAAGTAATAACTTGATTAATTCGTTTCGACATCACGGTTGTATCGATTTGTGCAACTTGTGGTTGTCGAGCTTCGTCGCTAGTGCCGCTATTAATATGCGGACTTTTGTTTGTTGTAAGGATAGCGCCACAGACTAGTAAGCATGCGATTACTACACTGCCAATTATTCTGGGTTGAAAGATAGGATGTCGGCTGGCTTTTCTGTGCGATATAAAATGCTTTGCCCGCGAACGGCCAGTGACGTGTGTCGGTTCTGTGTATTTCTTGTACCACATATCGCCCTTGACCTACATCCCCATGCTTTAGTTACACTCAATTATACCTAATTAAATGGTTTGTTGATGTTCTAAGCTTCAATTCAACCTTTGTAATTATCGTATACACATAGAAGACTACGAAAGTCACGGTTGAGCATGATTTATCTATTGCTAACAAGACAGACGTAACTTTTAAATTGAAAGACGGTAAATTAATAGGAGCATAACATGATAAAAAATCTTTCTAATGAGCAAGATGAACTACCAAAATCACAAACAACGAAGGGTCGTTCTCTTAAATTACTATCGCTTATAGCAATAGCCGCAGCGTTGATAGCTCTAGGCTTTCTAGCCGGAGCTCAATATCAAAAGGGACATAACAAAACTAACTTGTCTACTAATGACCGTCCCTTTAATAAGATGAGAGCTAATGGCCATAATAGAAACGGAGCACGTGGTTTAATTGGTGTGATCACTACAGTCAGCGACAGCGGGATTACAATCAATAATTTACGGGCTGGGACACAGGACTCTTTTACAATCAATGCCGAAACCAAGATAGTTATTAACAGTCAATCTACTAGAGCTAGTAGTTTACACGTTGGCGACACGGTTATAGTCAGAGCAAACCAGAATGATAAAAATCTAGCCACAAGTATCACACTAAAACCTCAAACTCCCAAAAAGTAGTAATAGCCCCGCGTCGTTATAGATTATCGAGTATAATAAGACTAATGAACTATGCGTTAGTAAAAAAGGCGGTTGGCTACGAGTTGCCTAAAAAAAGGTCGACCCGGTAGTGAAGTATCATTATCAGCTTGGAGTGACAAAACCCAAGAAACGTAAAATAGTCTTTAGTATATTGGCACTTTTGATGTTTCTCGCTGGCCTTTATATTTTAGTGATGATTTATGCCCCTAAATTAGTTACGATCCCAATACTCAGCCGACAAGCATCAATGCAAATTGCGCCAGCCGACAAGCAAGACTACATAGTTATACCTAAAATAAACCTAAAAGTAGCGATAAATTCTGGCACAGAGGCAGTCTTGCAAAAAGGCGCTTGGCACCGTTTCCCCGAGCGGGGCGACCCAGAAAAGGGTGGTAATTTTATTTTGGCTGCGCACCGCTTCATTATTGGCTGGACGCCAGGGCAGACCAGGACTAACTCACCGTTTTATAATATAAATAGACTTAGCGTCGGTGATCCTATATCGGTGCAGTTTAACGGCAAAATGTATCAGTATAAGATAACCAAAAAGTATAGTGTTAAACCCAGCGATGTCGCGATTGAAGCTCCATCAGATGAAGCTAAGATGACGCTTTATAGCTGTACTTTTAAGGGTTCAGCAGATGGCCGCGACGTTATAGAAGCTTTGCCAGTTCAATAGACTATAAATAAAAGTATATAAAAAACCTCCGGTTTTACCCGGAGGTTTGAAACGAATTCTAAAAGAATTACCAGCTACGGCTGTTGCCGCCACCGTTGCCACCGAAGTCGCGACGAGGACGATCCTCTTTAGGACGCGCTTCGTTAACCGTAATGCTACGGCCACCCATGTCGCTTCCGTTGAGGGCTTTCTCGGCAGCTTTACCTTCGTCTGAGTTTTCAAACTCTACAAAAGCAAAACCTTTACTGCGGCCAGTTTCGCGATCAGTGATGACCTTTGCGCTAGCTACAGTACCGTGTGCGGAAAAAATCTCTGCCAGCTCTTCGTCAGTTGTGCTGAAGGGAATTCCGCCTACAAATAATTTGTACATATATTTCTCCTTAATGATGAATGATCAGGTACGACCGCTTATTGATTTGCCTTACTGAACGTGCCTGATCGATGAATCGAAGGAACATTATTGAGCCAATTCATTTATAAGAACCTGCCCTGTAATTAAAACACACCACCCCCTTTTACACAACATTTATTAATAGGACATTGACAATAATGCAAATTACTGTATAATACATAGTGTTGATGCATCAAAACAAATAGTTCTATAAAATAAGGATAAGCGCGCAAGCAGTGGTATTTACCTCTGTTAAGTCCTGAAAAAATATAAAAGTTAGTTAATAGGATAAGTAAAGGTTAGTTAAATATATGGGAATACTAAGTCTTTTTCCGGCTATGGCGTATGAATATATACCAACTACGGACGAGCAGATATTGCGCATAGATGCAGTACTAAACGACCTTTAAGGTTGAAATTAAACATAAAAAGGAGGGAAATAAACGATGTTAATACAAGATATTGTGCCACGAACTAAGCCCGAAAGGGTCGAGAAGCGGCAAACAACAAAGACCAGGCACTTTATAGTGATAACTTCTTAAAGTGCCAGGCAGAAAGGCCCCAGTAATGGGGCCTTTACATTAACTAGTCTCGAAAGGAATCGATAAGTGCAGTTACTTGGGTAACTACGGCTTCAAGCGGCTGGCTTGCGTCTATATGATAATCGGCAAGTTGCATGATTCTCATAACGTGTAATCCATTTGGGTCTGGGCTATCATACTCGGGAGCTTCTGCCTGCCGGAATTGTTCGTAAGTACTTGGGATCTCGCCATTTTCAATTGCTCTATGGCAGTCGTTTTGGTAGCGATTTTCTATAGGGCTCCAAAGCGCAATAATATTTGCTCCAGCTTGCCTAAATCGGTCGTAATCAGAAATGTTTCGGAGCCCGTCGAACATAGGTCTATCGCAGTGCGCCCCTAAAACAATTCCAGCCATAAATCCTAGGCCATATTCGCTACGTATAAGTTTGTGAAACGAATCAAAATCTTCACGTTTAGATAACCTTACGCCACGCTCAGATGCCACACTCTTTAAGATTGCGCTACCACTAATAGCATAGAAACCCCTTGTCTTTACCATGTGGCGCGCGAGCTCTGTTTTGCCTGATGATGGGTTGCCAACAAGTACGACCGGAACGAAACTTTTGTACACTTCATTATTTAGCAGAGACATATTATTAAAATACCAGAATAATGCATAACTGTCGAGTATGTACGATAATAAAGGCTGAACACATATTTATAGTTATGTTTAGCTACTGTACTCATGTACAGTCTGGGCCTCATATGATATAGTTTTAACCTGTTAAGCACGTCAATCGTGCCTACAAGGCGGCGTAGCTCAGATGGTTAGAGCGCAGGACTCATAAGCCTGAGGTCAGTGGTTCGATCCCACTCGCCGCTACCATTAGAACTTTGACCTCTGTAAAAAGAGGTCTTTTTTACACCTTTTGAATTATAAAACTTTTCCAATAAAATGACCTATAACTGCTGTAATTACCATAGCGGCCGCACCGCCTAGAAGCACCCGACTGGCGGCCCTTAACTTATGACCGCCTCCTAGTGAAGCACCCACAGCGCCAGAGATTGCTAAGGCAATTAGAGAGAATGTCACTATACCAAGTTCAGCCATGCTGTGTGGGAGAATTAACGCAGCTAGAATAGGAACAACTGCACCTATTGAAAAAGATAATGCTGAAGCGCTTGCTGCTTGTGCAGGATTGGCTAAATCATCCCTGTCAATCCTTAACTCGTCTCTTAAGTGTGCCGCCTCGGCATCATGTTCATGGAGTTGCAAAGCGACTTTGTCGGCTAGTTCGGGCGTAAGCCCTCGATGAACATAAATATGTGCTAATTCAGCCAACTCTTCTTTTGGATTGTCTACGAGAGAGCGTCGTTCAATAGCTATATCAGCATGTTCGGAATCTCGTTGTGAGCTAACAGAAACATATTCACCTACCGCCATAGATAATGCGCCTGCGGTAAGACCAGCTATACCAGCAGTTAGAATAGCCGAGTTGCTGGCATTAGCTGAAGATACGCCAATCATCAAGCTAGCAGTTGATACTACGCCATCGTTCACGCCTAATACAGCTGCTCTCAACCAACTTGAACGCTGAGATTTATGTTGCTCTTTAGGGTGCGGACTTTCTATTTGACTCACGCTCTCATTATACTCTTCTTGACCTTTGGCTAATCAGGTCATTGGCTCCACTCCTGCGCGCTAGAGCCAGACAACAGATCACCAACTCCCGAGAGTGTCCTCCACCGGCTTAACTCCTTAAGGAGTAGACTCTCGACTAAGTAAGGGTTGCCAAGTAGCAATACAGCCCTTGGTTCAACATCAGCCGCTTAGGCCGACAGATAGCCTTCTGAGCGAACTAGATTAATAGTCTCCCACATTCCTATCAGTTCTAGCTTCAACTGACGCAAACTCGCCCAATCCTGTCCACTAAACTAAGATCTTTAGCCTCTTCGGAGGCTATTTTTGTATTATGGGTACTTTAATGACTGATTTATAGTTGAGGTAATGGCACGAAAGTGTTATAGTTCAAGGCAGATAAGTTTGTTTTGTAAGAGGAAGGTGTAGAGCATGCGTTATATACATAACAAGGGCGTGGTTAA
>JBDTJP010000081.1:0-28729 GCA_039935755.1 Saccharimonadales bacterium (SeqCode) | reverse complement strand
GACCATTTGCGTCTGGTTGGCGGTTAAAAGCACCAAGATATAAACGAGTTAGTTTAGCTTCTACTGAGTGATCTATGCATGATAGGTATTTGTCTGAGTTCACTGTTTTTACACCAGTATTAGTTTTTACACTAGTGGTTTTGCGGCAGGTAGAGGCATAATAGTTAGTTGTAGCTGCGTGGGTAGCGACGTTGTTGTTGTGTTTTTGCCACAAGAACCAGCCGGTAGAACCGACAAGAACGACTAACACAACGCTTGTGCCAACAAAAATCCTCTTGTTCTTAGGTGAGCTAGGCATGCGAATCTTTTTAAACAAGGAATTTGGCCACTTTTGGTTTATTTTATCAGCACTTGATAGTATAGGTTCTTGAATTGTACTTGTGTTGTCTGTGGCACTATCAGTGTCAATATTATTTTCATTATTGTTTGTATCTTGCATTTTAAACCCTTAAGTTTAGTTATTTAAATTGATAATAACATGAGATTTGCAAGTAATCAATTTCGTTGGTCAAGGAATATAAGCTAGAATGTAAAAATAGTTATGTTTACCGTTAATTACAAAACCAAAAAGCGACAATCAAAATATCTACTCATACCCATATTGATGGGTATATACATCTTATTACTTGGGGTCACCGTATATGCGCAAACTTTTCCAGACGCACCAGCAATGGATGGACAAGGTACCGCTACTAGCTGTGGTAACGTCGGCTTTAGTAGTAATGCGAGCTTTTCCGTACAAAAAGATGTTTATGATGTTTATGCACGGCTAGGATCAACATCCGAAACTGAAACCGATGATTTATATGTTAAGCCCGGTACAAGTCAAGACTGTTTGCATATTGGCAGGCAAGTCCTGCGAAGTGACTCCTGGACGAAAGTAGGATCATACGATGCAAATGTCAGCGGACATGACAAAGGAAATTTCCAGTTAGCCGCATTATCTTCTGGGATAATACAAAGCTTTAACCAGCCAAGCATACTTTTGGTTTCACAAACTAAACCAGCATGCCTGCCTACAACCGAATGTTATGTATCAATAAACGGGGCCCAAGGTGCAGTACGCGCAGACACTATAAGTGGGAGCAGCGACACGCTGTTTGTGGTTAGGGCGGTCAACCCTAACGACGACACACTTAATCAAGTGCAGTATTACGTAGACAATAATCTGGCATACGCAAAAACCGACTATAGGCCGTTTGATATGCGATACGTAAGCCCTGGTAAGCACAGCTTGAATGCAATACTTCACTACGAATCCGGACAACGTGTTGTGGTTACCAAAAACGTCGACAAAGACTGGTTAAGTTTTGACTCTAAGAACTTCTTCATATATATGTTCTATGGGCAAAAAGGTATACTTCAGCGTTTATTTATAGTTTCCTTGGTATTAGTCGTTATTATGAGTTTCGTAAAAATTATACGTCTAGTTCACAAGCGGGCTCTATGGAAACGAAACCACTTAATCAGCTATACAAACAAGCCCTTACTAAGCCAGCGTATACAATCCTTCATAGTTAGACACACTCACCCATTAATAAATAAGGGAGGCAGCAAGCTAACAAGTGGAATTAAGGTATTGTCATACTTAGTTCCGATTACCTTCGTGTCGTTGGCTATTATAGTTCTGGTTAATAATTATGGGATGAGCCTCAAGCAAGTAGACGGCCCTAGTATGGACTCTACATTCGCTAGTGGCGAAATGGTAGTTGTAAATCGACTTGGCCAAACCTGGGGCGGATTAACAAACAAAGGCTACACCCCTAAACGGGGAGAAGTTGTGATACTTAATCGAATACTGAATGCAATGGAGCCACAGGCAAGTGGAAGCTCGGAGTTCTTAATTAAACGAGTAATTGGGCTACCTGGCGAGCGCGTAGTCGTAAAAGGCGCACACGTAACTATATACAACAAACTGCACCTTACTGGATACGAGCCAGACTCCGGATCAACTTGGCAAAAAACCATGCATCTCGACGATGGCATAATGAGCCCATCAACGATAGACATAACGCTCCAGGCAGACGAAGTGTTCGTGTGTGGAGATAACAGACCTAACTCGGTTGACTCAAGATCATTCGGACCGATTCAAGCTAAATATATATTGGGTAACGTTGTAAAGACTCTTTAGAGCTTTGCTTGTTATTTTTTGGACGAATAAGTTTCGTGAATCATCCAGTTTTGGACATTCGCGTAACGGTCTGTTGCGGTATTTATAGATCGGCTATCCAATCCGGAGAGCTGCCCTCTGGTTATATACAAAAATCTTGGCTGGTATAGCGCTATCGCTGGGGTGTCGTCGTGCCACGCTTGTAAGAATGGCTGGTATTTTATAGTTCTGAGTTGATCCCCTAGACGGCTACGACCGGCTTCGAGAGACTTATCCGCAACTTCAGACTTATAATTCGAAAAGTTAAGGCGAGACCCAGACCTAGGGTCGGCTTGAGAGCTATGCCAATATGCGAACACATCTGGGTCTGAACCAATCGATACACCGTTAAGTAAAACGTCATAGTCACGATTACTAATTGCTGTTTGTAAGTCCGTATTACCGAGCAGAGTAACTTGAGTCTCTACACCAATCGCCGACCAAGCCTTTTGAAGTTTTTGTGTAATGTACGCGTAATCTGGAGTGTTTTGAGCTACAAGTTTTATGACTAACTTAGCGTCGCCCTTTGCTACGGTTGCTTTTGGTGTTTTTCTATCCCAGCCAGCTGAAGCCAGTAAAAGCTTGGCCCTCTCCACTGAAAGACCGTATTGTTTAAGCTTGGCATCATAAGCAAATTGGGATCTCAGAAACGGCTCATCGGCTGCAACTACTGGATACGATAGCCCTTTTAGCATTTCAGGAATATTGATGGACTGCAATAAGGCCTGCCTAGTCTTTGCCTCATTTAGCATAGCACTATCAGTCCTCAAAAATGCCATCACTTCGGCAGTCAATGGTATGTTCATATAGTTTACATTGCTGGCTTTTTCAAGCTCATCAGGTCGTCTATCTAGTCCAACTAAAGCGTCAACTTCCTTGCGCTTAAAACTCGTTATGAGCCGTTGTTCATCCGGATAAGCTTTAATTACAAAACTCTGAAGCTTCGGTTTTCCACCGTTATAGCCGCTAAATGCTTTGAGACCTATATGCTGTTCACTCGATGACGACTTTGTATCAACTACCTCAATCACATCCCACATAAACGGACCGGAGCCTATTGGCTTACTGGTATTAAATGATGCTGAGCGTAGTTGGCTTACGTTAATGCGATCAAGGCTATGCTTAGGCACAATCCCGGCTGTTAGACTATCAAGAAACGGCGCTAATATATTTGGTAGCGTGAAAGTTATCGTCTGCTTGTCTAGCGCCTTAACCTCAATTCCCTGCCAACTGCGCAAGAACGGAGAGGCAGCGTCAGGGTTCTGGATAGTCTTATAGGTGAAGACAACATCGTCAGCGGTTAGAGGCTGACCATCCTGCCAAGTCAAATTTGGTTTAAGCACCACTGTATATGTTTTTCCGTCTGCACTGATATCCCACTTTTGGGCTAAGTCACCAGTCAGTTTATTTTTATTATCATACTTTAGCAGTCCTGCGAATATAAGTCTGGACACAGACGTGTCTACTGGACCGACCGCGTAAATTGGATTAGCGTTCGTAAATGAGCCGACCATACCTTCCGTATACGTGCCGCCTGTTGTTGGCTGAAGCTCTTGGTAGTATCCCTTCAATGATGTTATTTGTATCGTGACTGCAAATATAAGTAAACCAAGTAGTGTTACCCAGCCGATAACAAAACGCCTGACATTAAATAGCCTGGCCATACGTCTAAAAAAGTGTTTTTCTAGATTATCTTCGGCTTGAAAGCCCATATCCTCGACCTGTCGGCGGCGACGCCTGAACTTGCGACGCCATCGGAGTTTAGTAGTCCGGTTAATCATAGTTAGCTATTGGGGCCTAAGACACAATGCCCAGTAAGAGCGAGGCTATAAATATAATAACTGTTATGATCGTTATTTGGTGTAGTGTTTTATCGGAACCACGACGCACGGTGTTAACTTCACCACCACCACCAAGACCAGCGCCCAGACTTGCGCCTCTAGTTTGTACTAAGATAAGTATTGTTACAATAACCACAGAAACTAGCGTTACGTAATTATAAATTGTCATTTATTTCTCCTCCAAGATTGTAGTTACTAAATAATTGACTAGGCCTATGACCATACCTGCTAGCATAGCTGCTCCAAAATTTGTCACTTTTAACGGCGAATAAAGCCAACTTACCAGTGTTACCATAAGGCCATTAATAACAATCATGAATAACCCTAAGCTGAACAATATAGCTGGCAGTGATAATATAACCACAATTGGCTTAATTATTACGTTTAGTAGAGCGAGCAGGAAAGCTGCAACAATAATGACACCGAGACGTTGATCATAGCTTATACGCTCGCCCAGAATACCCGCAGCCACCCAGAAGCCTAGTCCGCAAACGAACCATCTTAATATAAATCGCCCAAAAGGTCCCCGTTTCATTAGTTTATATTGTACCACTAATTGCGCTCCAACTTAGCACTTAAATTTGTGCAGCCTGTTTCGGTTATCAGCACGTCATCCTCGACTCGCACACCTATACCGTCATCTGGAATATATATACCTGGCTCAACTGTTAAGATGACGCCTGGCTCAAGTGGGTGATCGTAATCCCCTACATCGTGAACATCAATACCCAGAAAATGTGACGTCGAATGAGGGAAATACTGTCTAACACTATCGTGCTCGATTGTTTTTATTAAACCGAGTTCTCGTAGCTTCTCTCCCATAAACTGCTCGATATCCTGCTCGTAAGCTCTTAGGACAACTCCGGGTTTTAATAAACTCATGGCGTAATCAGCCACCTCCACCACTGCGCTACGCACAGAGATAAACTGCTTGCTAGGCTCTACCATCCAGGTACGTGAAATATCTGCCGCATAGTGATCGTACGATGCACCGACGTCCATAAGCAACTGGCCGGTGGGACTTACAGGTCCGGTGTTGCCAGTCGGGTGTATAGTCGTGGCCTTACTGCCTGCGGCTACGATTGGCTCGAAGCTGTGGCCTGAGGCGTTATTTTTCCAAAATTGCTTAGTTAAGTCATGTTCAATCTCGAATTCATTAGTATATTTACCAGCATAAAATTTCTTCTCTATGAACTTTAACGAATCCACCGTAGCGTCAACAGCTCGTTGTATAGCCTGCAATTCGCCCGGTTGCTTAACCATGCGCATACGCTGCAAGTGCAAACGAAGATCAAGCAGAGTAATCTCACTGTTGAAGTGTTTAATCTCGCGAACTAGTCGCCTGCGAGCAGAGTTAGTGTACATACCTAGCGCATCGATATATGAATTTGCAGCTGGCAATACGGCAACGCTATTGACTCGCTTTATTCTTGATCCTAGCCGCTTCCAGCCTTCTTTTTCCGTCAAAACCTCGCTAACGCCACTGATCTTTGCCATGGCTTCTAGGGGCAAGGCACCGTCGAATGCTTCACGACTAGCGCTTAACTCGGGCACAATTAGATATTCTTTGCCCTTGTCCATAACAAGCACAATGTTAGGCTCATCAATTCCAGTTAGATACCAAAAATTACCATCCTGAAAGAATGGGTAGGGCGTGTCTGTACTTTTTTGCAGCAAACCGGCCGCAGTTAGTACAATTGGGGCTCTACCTGTAAATAGTTCTCGTAAACGTTCACGATTACCCCGGAAAAACTCCGCGGTTAATTTAGTATCCATAGTCAATGAACAAGTATAGCAAACTTTTTAAATAATGTCCTTTACTCTTTCGAAGCTGGCTTGAAGTAGCCAAACACCAATCGAGCTTTGGCCTGACCCAAAACAGGCTTCAGCTCAGATTCTTTGGCATTAGCGATGCCGCGGACACTACCGAATGCCTTAAGTAGTTTTTTGCGTGCTACCGGACCGATTCCCGGTATGTCATCTAGCTCGCTTGCGGTCTGGCGCTTAACCTTAAGGACTGAGTGATACGTAACCGCAAACCGGTGTGACTCATCACGGATACGCTGCAATAACTTAACAACATTGGTTGTATGTGGAATATTTACTAATATAAAATCGTCTGACTCAGTTTCATAGCCGCCTAGTTTGCGCACAGCTTTCAAGTTCAGGCTAACGTTACTAGCGCCAATTGCATTGTCGGTAGTAACGGGTTTTTTGATAACTATCTGTTCTTCGCGCTTAGCTAGACCTATAAACGGCAGCATGTTTTGACCAGCCTCATCTCTGGCCCTGATTGCTGCATCAAGCTGTCCTTTGCCGCCATCAATCAGTACCAAGCTCGGTACTCCCCAGGCCTTACGGTTCTTGTCACTTAAACGACGCTTGATAGTCTCATACATATTATAAAAATCGTTGTTCTGATCTTTCTTCGTCTTAAACTTTCGGTATTCACTCTTATTACTAACACCATTTGCAAAAACTACCATGCTTGCCACCACGTCAGTCCCACTCATATGCGATATGTCATAGCCTTCAATCCGGCGTGGGAATTTATCTAGGCTTAACAAATCCACCAGTTCACTAAGCGCATGATCTTTGCTAATATCCATAAATTCTTTGTCACTAAATATAACGTGGTTACTTAAGCGCCTAAGCGAGTGGAGCTGATTACGCGCCAGCGCGGCTTTTTCAAACTCCTGAGTTTTAGAGTACTGGTTCATTTCTTTCTCTACTTCATGTTCTATGGTTTTGCGTTTCCCCTCTATAACAGCAATCAGTTTGCGCAAATTCGACCTATACTCAAGTAAACTAGTCTTTCCCTCCTCGAGTCCTGGATCTAGTCCTAAATGGTAGTGGAGTGTGGCTCGTTTTTGATTAGATATCTGCCGCGTTGCGTATGGAAAGGCATGCCGTAATAGCTTGAGCGCTTGGCGCACTGCACCGACGCTTAAGTACGGCCCAAAGTATCGGGCGCCATCGTCTAACGGTCTACGCGTGGTACCCACCGTAGGATAGTCGCTGTCATAATCAATCCTTATGTACGCCATTGACTTGTCATCACGCAGCAGGATATTGTAGCGCGGCATGTATCGCTTAATCATCTCTGCTTCTAAAAATAAAGCTTCGAGTTCACTATCTACTTCCATCCAATCAACATCAGCAATTTCAGTGACGAGCGCCTGGGTTTTAGCGTCTCGGCCTCTGCTATTTTGAAAATATTGCCTTACGCGGTTGTTCAAAACAGCAGCCTTGCCAACATAAATAATTTCACCATCGGTATTCTTGTGGAAATATACGCCTGGTGTTTTTGGTAAGTTGTTTAAGCTAGTTTGTAATTGCTTGTTCACGGTTATTATTATACGACTCCGGCCAACTTAAACGTATTCGTAGTTATACTCTAGCCGGTAATAAAGCGAGTTCATGGGCAGGGCAGTTTGACTCTACCGAGCATTTATCACAAACAAGTATCAACTTGTTGCATGACTTGTCGACACAATTGATAAAATTACTAGTTTTAGACTGGCAGTGTACACACTCGCCAATATCTTTAGCGTTAGCGCTAAATGTATGGTTCATGCGGCCATCAAATATATACAAATTACCTTCCCAGAAACCATTATCACCAAACTTTTCACCATACTTTACTATGCCGCCGTCAATTTGGTAGACTTCCTTAAATCCACGGTTCTTCATAAGAACCGACAATATTTCACAGCGCACTCCACCAGTACAATAAGTAATAATTGGTCGATCTTTTATTGCATCGTATTTGGGATCTTCTAATTCTTTTAAAAAATCTGGAGTCGTCTTAACGTTGGGTATAATAGCGTCTTTAAATCGGCCAACTTGTGCTTCATAAGCGTTGCGGCCATCAAAGAATATAACTTCATCACCTCGTTCTTGAATCAATTTATGAACTTGTTCGGGTTTTAGATGGACTCCGCCGTTTTCTATACCACGATCACTGATAACTAATTCATCGTTGGCCTTGAATGCGACCAGCTCGTCGCGAACTTTAACTGATAACTTTGGAAATTCCTGCCCACTACCATCGCTCCACTTATAAGTAATCCCTTTAAATAAAACTGAGCGGTTCATTTCACGCTTGTATTCACGCAGCGCTTCTATGTCACCACCGAGCGTACCGTTTATACCTTGTTTTGCAACAATAATACGACCTTTTAAATCTAGACGAGTACATACCTCGCGCAACCAACGCATGGTAATCGCCGGGTCAGCTACTGGAACAAACTTATAGTATAAAATCACCTTATTCATTAGATGTATTATAGCCTACCTTGCGATAACCCATACTAATGCGGCAATAACGCAGGCTACAAATATGAGCGTGGCAGTAAGAAATGATTTGTTTGTGCCGCTACGATTGCTAGCACCGTCGCTAGAGTAGTCACTATTAACCGTACTTACAATCTGATTAATCGTTGACGCGTTCATATTTATGGGTCGCTGCTGGGCACTAGGCAGAGGCTGCGGTGTAGTCTCCAGAACTATGTCATTACGTATATTTTTACTTACATCCTGATCTGTTGATTTATCTATGCTTTGGCGTTTTTCGTTATCTAGACTAGGCTTATTTGGACTCCGTAATTCTTCCTGAATAACCCTTTCGTAACGTTCACCTCTTGCATAAGCCAGAACAATTTTACGCAAGCCAACTTCGTTTATCTGCTTCATCTCGAACAGGTGCTTAATGCTAGTTCCTGCAATCTCTATACCGGCAGCTATTGTTAGCAACTGTTGATTATTCATAGATTCGACTGTTTTAACGGTCTGCTCTGGGCTGGACTTTACTGTATCGGGCCTCAATTCGGACTGTAAAACTAGCCCACCCAGCTTTTCTCGTTTTTGCTGCTTATCCAGCACCTCGTTCGTCGATTCTGCAACTGTTTCCTGTTTTACAATCTCGTCCTCTTGACGCAGTTCTAACTTCTTATCAAGTTCCTGTTTGAATGCTGGGTTAGCAATTACCCTTTCTCTAGCTAACGTACGTATTTTTTGTTCACGCGCAATTATACCCTGCTGGAGCTCACTGACTTCCTTCTGGAGTTTCTCTTGAACTGGCAATAAACGCTTCTCTGTTTTGATACGCCCACGCCGCCGACCAATCAGGTAGCCAACTATGCCACCGGCGAGTACGTATTGTATGTGAGAGTGGGGTTGTTCGGATGTGTTTTGCAAAACATTTGGTACGCGATTAAAGGCTGCCGGTACGCCTACGCCAATCGGTGGAACTGGCGGTAACGCGGCGCCACCCATTGGTGCGGGAGGTAAAGGTGGCATAGGGATACCGCCACCTGCAGGTGGTGCAGGCGGCGACCCAGCCGGTGGTACAGCGGCAGGTGCTTTAAGGGGCGCTGGTGCGGCTGGTATTCCGCCGCCTATACCAGCAAGGGGGACAGCAGCAGGTAGTGGCGTGGCCTCGTCCAAATCATCAATTGGTTCTGGGTCGTCAGACAAAAGCTCAGTATCCACAGGATCGTCCTCATCAATTCCAAGCTCACTGGCAGCAGCGATTAAAGCCGCGTCTAGTGCTTCTGGGGTGACTGGTCCTCCTTCATCAAGCTGGTTTTGTACATTCTCAATGAAAGCTGCGTTAGCTAGAGCAGCTGCCTCGGAAGCGTCATCAAGCTTAGGATCTGCTAACTCTTGTTTAACTTGATTGCCGCGATCATCAACATACTCCTGGGCGACAAGTCGCTTTTCATCATCAGCCAAGGCTTCTATTGGTGGTTCTTTTTCAGCTTTGGATTCAAACTTTTCAATCCGTGCTTCTGGCGTGTCGAGTTTGGGGGGCTTTTTATCAAATAATTCACCGCCTGAACTCTTTTTGGACTTTTTAGTGGTTTTGGTCTCTATCACGTCATCATCTGAATCTTGGGGGCTCTCCTCGAGTGAGCTATAGTCAGGGCCAAAATTGGGTGAATGTTCCATATAACTGTTATTTTACCATTCAATAACAGATAAGACGATACCTTCTACTCTGGCGTACCCTTGACACAAGTGATATAATGCTACGATTGTCACAAATATAAAGGAAAGGAACGGTGAAAAAATGTATCAATTAGTCTTATTTACAAAAGTTGCTGCCGTTCCTATGGCACGTTAGCCGCCTTTGCAAAAAACTACTCATTAAACAATAAACCTATTAGGTATAAACGATAAGCGAGCCGGAGCCTCGCAGTTATGAAAAACAATAATTCTACAACTAAGAAAACCCTGAGTATTTTTTGGGGCTTCACTAAACAATACAAAAGATATTTCTGGATAGGCACTACCGGATCAGCTCTTGGTGTTATTGTCCAAGACATAATACCCCCATTTATAGTGTCTCGGCTATTTAGCAAGCTACAGTCTGACTATGCCGTTCATGCATCTCTACATCTAGAAACATTCATGCCTTATTTTTGGGCATATACAGTTGCGTTATTACTTGGTGTCGTCCTTTGGAGAATCCAATCATACTTCGTTTGGCAATACGAAATATCTGCCCGCCGAGACATAGCCATCAAGGTATACGACCACCTACAACGACAAAGCCAGCGTTTCCATGCAGACAGGTTCAGTGGAGCACTAGTATCACAAACTAACAAGTTTATGGGCGCCTACGAACGTTTGATGGATGAATTCACCTGGAGTATTGTATCCGGCGTAACTGCATTGCTCTTCTCGCTTGGAGTACTGTTCGCTGTCTCCTACAAGTACGCTCTGGTACTTTTAATAGTGACGATAGTATATATAGCAATCATGTTCAGACGCATGCGCAAACAAATGCCCTACAACGTAGTAGAGGCTGAAGCAGAGAGTGCCCAAACTGCAGCTTTAGCTGACGCGATTACGAACACAGGTACCATTAGAGCGTTTGGTCACGAGGACCACGAGCTTGAAAGGTTTGGCGGCGTAGTCGATACAACCTACAAAGCTTACCGCAAGCTATCAGTCGAAGTACTAAAATCTGAGTTTATAAGCCACATACAGACCAATGGATTTCATATTATTGCTCTATTCTTTGGGCTTTTTGCGATTACGAACCTTAACGCCAATGCCGGTACTTTATACCTTATAATCAGCTACACCGGTGGCATCGTAAATCGCTTATGGATGTTTAGTAGAATCGTAAGAAACATAAACCGCTCGCTTGGCGATGCAACCGAGATGACCGAGATACTACAAATTGAACCAAGCATTAAAGACGTAGCTAGCCCCATCCCCGCTACGGTAGTCCGGGGTAGTATTGAATTCAAGGACGTGTCGTTTGCGTATAAAGAGGAACAGAAACAAGTAACACTTTTCAGCAATCTGGATATACGCATCAAGCCCGGCGAAAAAATTGGGCTGGTCGGTAGAAGCGGTGGAGGTAAGACTACGCTTACGAAATTACTGCTCAGATTTATGGATATTGACTCGGGTGTTATATCCATCGACGGGCTACCAATAGACCAAATGACCCAAATTGAGCTCCGACAGCAAATTGCCTACGTAGCGCAAGAGCCTATGTTGTTCCACCGTAGTATTGCCGAGAATATACGCTACGGCGCTCTAGACGCCTCGATGGAAGCAGTGATCGCTATAGCTAAACTTGCTAACGCCCACGAGTTTATCAAGGACTTGCCATTGGGATACAACACCCTGGTAGGTGAACGCGGTATTAAGCTGTCTGGCGGCCAAAGGCAACGGGTTGCAATCGCCCGTGCAATGCTCAAGAACTCCAGAGTTCTCTTGCTCGACGAAGCCACTAGTGCACTAGACAGTGAAAGTGAAGATCTAATACAGGATGCCCTCTGGAAATTGATGGAAG
Source organism: Saccharimonadales bacterium (SeqCode) (assembly GCA_039935755.1). Lineage (GTDB taxonomy): Bacteria > Patescibacteriota > Saccharimonadia > Saccharimonadales > JBDTJP01 > JBDTJP01. Next base: position 16,923 of record JBDTJP010000081.1, on the reverse strand, counting down.
GACGAACTGCCATTGTTATTGCTCATAGGCTTAGTACTATACAGAAAATGGACCGTATATTCGTGTTGGACAACGGTAATATAATCGAGGAAGGTAATCACAAAGAGCTCATACAGAAGAATGGTATGTATGCGAGCCTGTGGACACGCCAGTCTGGTGGGTTCATTGAAGAGTAAAAAATATGCTGCCAAGAACACACGATACTCGATACGCTCGTTTGTTAGTTATTTGTCGAATTACAAGCTTCGCATGTTTATCGTTGCAGCATTATTTGTTGCAGCCAACGTCTTTCTAGCCATAATACCCATTTTTATAGGAAAGCTGGTTGGAGCACTCGCGACCACCCCACCCCAAACAAGCAATGCTATCATATATGTCTGGGCCTTAATAGTGTGTAGTAGTGGGCATGACATTTTATGGAGGAGTGCAGAAATTGCATACATGAAGTTGCTTAACCCTTTGCTATATAGCTACGAGAACATATTGTTTAGCGAGGTTATATCAAAGCCATACCCATATTTCGTCGATAAGTTTACGGGCAAATTAGCTTCTTACGTAAGTACAATCAGCCAAGAAATGCGAGGATTGGCCGAGACATTCTTCTATAACTATATTTCACAAGCCGTAAATTTGCTGGCAATCATTTTCATATTAAGCAGCATAAACTGGCAAACTAGTATCATATTTATATCCGGCATTATACTAATGGCAATCGCCGGCAAGTTTACTATTGGTAATAGTATCAAATACGAAAGGATTGCCGCTGATGTCGTGTCGACTAAGAATGGTAAAATCATCGACATAATTGGAAACTTCATAAGCGTAAAAGCATTCCACAAAGAGTTCCAAGAGCTACAGTCGATCAGATTAGAACAAACCAAAACTATAAAGGCAGCGAATCAGTCCTTTGCATGGTCAATTTTCTTCTGGGGTAGCATGTCATTTTTTGTCCGTCATCTCATATGGCCAATTACAATTGCTTTCAATGTGCACATGTTCCTGAACGGACAGATTTCTATCGGACAACTAACAACTCTGCTGGCCACAATACTACTTTTCTCGTCAACTATTTGGGATATAATTTGGCAGTTTTCTCAACTCAACCTTAAACTAGCTAGGGTAGAAGAAGCCCACACCTATTTGTTCGGAGCCGTTAAGTTAAAACACTCCAGTGAAGTCGCTAGGCGTGTTGCTGGCCCGATCATAGAACAATCTCTCACGCTAAATAACCTATCATTCAATTATCCAGACAAAGCAGATACTACAGTGCTTAAAGATATTTCGATTGTTATTCAAAAAGGTGAAAAGATTGGGGTAGTTGGTAAGAGTGGTAGTGGGAAGTCAACTCTGGCAAAACTATTGCTCGGATACTATCCCGTTGCTAACGGAAGTATTGAGCTCGATGGTCAAACTATTGATACACAATCGCTATCACAGCTCGTATCATACGTGCCCCAAGACACTAGCCTATTTCACCGTAGTGTTTCGGAGAATATTGCGTATGCAACCAGTAGAGACGTTGAACACAGTGACATAGTACATGCAGCCACCCAAGCTAATGCCGATGAATTTATAGTCAACATAGCTGATGGCTATGATGCTCTGGTTGGTGAACGTGGAGTAAAACTGTCGGCTGGCCAGCGTCAACGAATTTCTATAGCGCGAGCATTCTTAGACGACAAACCTATACTAATTCTTGACGAAGCAACTAGCGCTCTAGATAGCGAAAGTGAAGTCCTAGTACAAGAAGCACTCGAACTACTATGGGAAGACAAAACAGTCATTGCAATTGCTCATCGTCTATCCACGCTAAGACACATGGATCGGATTATAGTTATTGATAATGGGCATATCTCCGAACAAGGCAGCCACAATGAGCTACTGAAAAACAAAGGGCTATACGCCAAACTTTGGTTACATCAGTCTGGTGGTTTCATTGAAGAGTAGAGACAGTGACTAAGTAGGAGTGGGCGCTGACGGTCTACTTATCCGCTTCGGCAGCATCGGTTGATTCAGCAGCCTGCTCGGCTGGTGTGCTTTCTACAGCATCTGGCTCACCAGCATCTTCGGCCAACGAAGCAGCTGATGCATCAGCTTCAGCCATTTGGTCTTTTGGCATCTCAACAATAGCTATTTGTGTCTCTGGTTCAGTCAAAATAGTTACACCAGTTGGTGCGACCAAATCGGCTACACTTAAACTATCACCAATCTCAATCAGAGTGCTAGGGCTAATTACTAATTCGTTTGGCAAGTCTCTAGGCAGCGCCTTAACTTGCACTGTGTCGAGCTGTTTTAGTACTAACAGACTTGCACGCTCAGCTGGTATTTCGGCGCCTTCCGTAAACACAACAGGTACAATAGCATCAACTTCTTCGTTTTGCTTAATCGCCTGAAACACCATGTGGCGCATTTGGTGCTTGGATGCCTCAAAGTCAACATCCTTGATAAGAGCTAGGTGCTGTTTGCCCCCAACTGATAGTTCGATTGGTTGGTGCATACCAGCTTTGGCATACACTTTTTGAAGAGTAACGAGATTGCCACTGACAAGTATAGAGTCCTTGCCGTGATTATGTATAACCGCTGGGATTATTCCTTCTTTGCGCAGGCTTCGGAGCCCTTTACGCACTACTGAACGTTCTTGTAATTCCACCACGATTTTATCACTAACCATTGTTGCTCCCTTTAGGTAATCAGAATTGTTTACATAGTATAACAGATAACTTCGTGAAATATCAGTTATTAGGCTAGACTATGCGCATATAACTCTGTAAGCTTAAGGCATATGCTCGATCCAACCCATCTAATCGAAAGTGGCGGACTACTACTTATAACCGCTATTATCTTTGCAGAGACTGGCCTACTAATTGGATTCTTCTTACCTGGCGACACACTGCTTCTTAGCGCCGGTATCTTCGCCGCTCAAGGTAAATTATCAATCGGGTTAACAATTTTTGCAGTCGCGCTAGCGAGTATATTGGGCAATGTTGTAGGCTACCACATCGGCAAAAAGAGTGGCAAAAAGGTATTCAAGAAAACTGATGGTATCTTATTTAAGAAAGAATACATTGATAAAGCCGAGGCGTTTTACGAGAGTCACGGCGGTAAAACAATCTTATTCGCGCGGTTCATACCGATTGTTCGTACATTTGCTGCCGTCGTGGCTGGCGTGGCCGAGATGAATTTTGGAATATTTATGATTTATAACGTTCTGGGTGGCATATTATGGGGCGGCGGTATGACATTGCTAGGGTATTTCGTTGGTAGCCGTATCCCAAACATTGAGCATTTCGTATTACCAGTTATATTGTTAGCAATGGCAGCCAGCTTTGCTCCAATGATATATCACCTTGCAAAGGCATATCTAGCAAAACGAAAGAAAGCCTAGTCTGCCTGTGGATGCTCTGTTCTATCCAACGATAAAATACCCATAACAAACGCTGCCTCATCAAGCTCATGAACCTGCACACGACCCCGTTCGACTATAAGCAACCCGTAGTCTGGCTCTGGATCATCGAAAAAATCCAGATCATCAACTATTCCACTGTCGGTTCTATTCTCTATAACTATGCGAGCCAGGCCAGTAGACATTTCCGGGGAGTAACCCGCCGCCACAAGTCGTGATGACATAAAGCCAGCCCTGAAGTTACGCGGCTTGTTTATACCGAGTGCCAATGCCGATAAAAGGCCAAAGCAGCATACGTCTTTTTCAATTATATTACGGTCTTGGTTTGGAATTAAGTCTGTCTTGAACTGGGGGCGTCTGGTTAAAATATCATAAACCGTCACGCCAGCCATAACATCCACAGCCCTATCTACAAGACTTGGTGCAAGGCCACCAAGTGATCTTATTTTGTACTTAGGGCTACGCCCTTTCTTGTGTGGCATGTGCTCATAGTACCTTTTTTAGGAATTTACCAGTGTATGAAACCTTACTCTTGGCGATTTGTTCTGGGGTTCCTGTGGCAATAATCTGACCACCGCCCTCGCCACCTTCCGGGCCCATATCAATTACCCAGTCAGCGTTTTTTATAACGTCCAGGTTATGTTCGATAACAATCATGCTGTTACCTGAATTAACGAGAGCGTGTAAAACCTCGAGTAGTTTATCTACATCGGCCATATGTAAGCCTGTAGTCGGTTCGTCTAAGATATATAGTGTTCTACCGGTCGCCCTACGTGATAGTTCTGTAGCCAACTTTACCCTTTGGGCTTCGCCACCAGATAATGTCGTTGCTGACTGTCCAAGCGATATGTACCCTAAGCCAACATCAACAATAGTCTGGAGCTTGCGAGCAATAGCCGGGATGTTCTCAAAAAAGTGCAATGCTTGCTCGCAGGTCATAGCTAATACATCACTAATAGTCTTGCCTTTATATCGAATCTCTAGCGCCTCACGGTTATAGCGTTTACCATGACAAACCTCGCAAGATACATACACGTCTGGCAAAAAGTGCATTTCTATCTTAATAATTCCATCGCCTGAACAATTTTCACAGCGGCCTCCCTTAACGTTGAAGCTAAATCGGCCAGCTTTATAGCCACGGAGCTTAGACTCGGGTACATCAGCGAATAGTTCGCGAATCGGTGTAAACAAACCAGTATAGGTAGCTGGGTTGCTGCGAGGAGTACGTCCGATTGGAGACTGGTCTATAATGATAGCCTTGTCTAGGTTATCAATGCCCTGTATGTCATCGTGAGAGCCAGGTACCTCGTGTGCACGCATAAGCCTTGCAGAGAGCTCCTTAGCTAGTATGTCATTAACTAACGACGACTTGCCCGAGCCAGATACACCACTGACAACTACCAGCTCCCCAAGAGGGATCTCAGCAGTTATATTTTTGAGATTGTTCTCGCGGGCACCAACAATAATTAAAGATTTGCCGTTACCTTTGCGGCGTTTTTTAGGTATCGCTATGCTTTTCTTGCCTTGCAAGTATTGCCCAGTGATACTTTTAGGATTTTTAGCAACTTCCTCGGGCGTGCCGGAGCCAATTACCTGACCACCATGAATACCCGCACCAGGGCCAATATCAAGTAGGTAGTCCGCTGTACGAATTGTTTCTTCATCGTGTTCGACTACCAGGACAGTATTACCTAGATCTCGCAGGTGCTTCAGCGTAGCTATTAGCCTTTCGTTATCTCGTTGGTGCAAACCAATACTAGGTTCATCTAAGACGTACAAAACACCCTGCAAGCCTGAACCGATTTGGGTGGCTAACCTAATGCGCTGTGCTTCGCCACCAGACAACGTAGCCGCACTACGCAACAAATTAAGATAGTTGAGTCCAACGTCTTGCATAAAAACCAAACGAGCGCGTATTTCTTTGATAACTTGATTGGATATTTGTGCGTCTTTTTCGTTAAACTTAGCTTTGTCAAAAAATATGATGGCTTCGTCAATGGACATCTGGCAAATATACATAATAGAATGCCCCATGACCGTGACGGCTAGCACTTCGGGCTTTAGCCTAAGCCCCTTACACGCGTTGCATGGCCTCTCACGCATAAACCGTTCAATATCTCGGCGCATAAAATCACTATCCGTCTCTTTATGACGACGCTGAAGGTTAGGCACAACTCCTTCGTATGTTGTGTCAAAAGTCCGGCCTGATCCTAGGCTAACTCGGTACTTTTCGTCACCAGTACCAAACAATATCTTGTCTAGCTCAGATTGTTTAAGCTCCCCTGTAGGTGTATGCAAAGAAAACTTGTACCTTTCGGCGACAGCCTGCATCTTTTTCATATACCAAGCGTCAGCATTAACCCTGTTAAATGGCCTAATCGCGCCCTCGGCAATAGTAAGGCGACCATTTGGTATAACCAGCTCTGGATCGATTTCTTGCCGGGTGCCAAGACCAGTACATACGGGACACGCGCCGTGAGGGCTGTTAAAACTAAATGTGCGTGGTTCTAGCTCGGGTATTGTAATGTCGGGGTGGTCCAAACAGGCATATTGCAGGCTGTACGCATGCTCTTGGCTACTATCTACCTGCACGACAATCAATTTACCTTCGGCTAAATCTAAAGCTTGTTCTATTGACTGGGCTAATCGTCCGTGACTAGGCTCATCGTTAACTACTCGGTCGGCGACAATCTCGATAGTGTGCTTATAGTTTTTGTCGAGCTCGGGGAATTCATCCAGCGCGTATACGACTCCGTCTACCCGGACCCTAGCAAAGCCAGCTCGCATGTATTGCTCTGGTATATGTTCAAAGGCACCTTTTTTGTCCATTACAACTGGAGCCAATATCATCAACCGTTGGCCAGTTGGTAATGCCGAAACCTGATCGACAATTGCGTTAGTAGTTTGACGCGTCACAGCCTTGCCACAAACTGGGCAATGCGGTACGCCGATGCGAGCAAATAGCAGTCGCAAATAATCATAAATTTCGGTTACAGTTGCAACCGTACTGCGCGGGTTACGGCTTGTTGATCTCTGATCAATACTAATCGCAGGGCTTAAGCCATCAATCTGATCAACATCTGGCTTTTCCATTAACCCTAAAAACTGACGCGCGTAAGCGCTTAAGGATTCAACATAACGGCGTTGCCCTTCGGCATAAATAGTATCAAAAGCTAAGGAAGATTTGCCAGAGCCACTAAGACCAGTAATGACTACTAGTTTGTTGCGAGGAATCTCAACACTAATATTTTTGAGATTATGCTCACGGGCACCCTTTACTACAATAAATCCATTCATAAACGCGGGCAATTATACCTTAAATTATGTACTTTTACTAGTGTGGTAGTGTGGATGGCTATCCCCTAAGCAGGGACTTCAGGTGTTTCAAGGAGACTTTTTTAGATTTACCGCCTGGATTTCTATAAACAAACAAGACTTCCCTGCCATCCTCTAAGTAAACACTATCCCCAGGCAATGCTAAAGCTTGAGCCATATTGGAATCTACCAGAGGCTTCCGACTGACGTATTTAACTAGCAGTCTCGTGCCATCCACAACTATTTCGTCTGGCGAATTTTGGATAATCAATTCTCTCTCCTCTCGGCTTATGTAGGTGTCGATAGATATGTTTTCGGCTAAGACAATAGCCCTAAGCCCGTCTTCTATTCCAGCTGAAGTTGTAATATCATCAGGGGCAGCCCTATGTATAAGATTCATCAAATCATCCTGCGTGAAAACTTTAATTGGCGACTTGGCACGGTGCGCAAAGCCTTCTACCTCTTTTTTTATGGCCCTCAACTCTTTTTGAAATGATCCGGGATTATCTAGCGCATGTTGAATAATTTCGGCTCGTAGTCGTGGTGAAGCTACTGCTGCAACTTCACGAACAATTCCAATATCAACAACACCGAAAAGTAATTGCTTGGTTCTCTCCACGTACTTTCCGCCCCTATTTATGTATTCGTCTGGACGCCAAACAGACTGCGCTACGGTAAGCCCGCCTAAAGTAATTGGGTCTAGAGTAGTTACGTTCTGTATAGTGCGCAGCTCACCCTTAGCCAGTTCAATATTGTATGGATCACCAACAATGAGAGGTGGATAGCCGACTAATGAACTCCTATTGCTGATTACTCGCTTAACATAATTTGGCTTAGCAGCATGCGCGTAGAGACCATCTCCCTCGTGTCTATATATTGAGTCCAAAAAGCCCATGTAGATACACCTTTTTATATCTTCACGCTCACCTTCTGTTGGAGGCTCTAATTCACCAAATGGCGCCTTGGCGAGCTTGGCTACCTTTACGTAATGTTCCTGAGCCCTCAAAAAGTTATTTATATCAACATCGTTGTCTATCAGCTCTTGCTTTGTCATTTTTTGGGCTGCAATAAATATATCTAGCTGTACCAACAAATCAGATGAAGCTTCGTTGCTAAGTTCCTTCCAGTGTTTATTGGCAGAATCACTATAATCTTGCAATCCGCCAGCTTCCTTAGATGCCACGATTGCCGATAAATATGAACGAACTGACTCCTTGTAACGTTCTGCCTCAGCCATAATTCGGGCCGATGACGTACAAACCGGGTAACGGTCCATGTCGTAGCCAGTTTGCGTAATCCTTCCCGCATCATCAAACGCACCCAGAGCGACTAATTTAGCTTTTGCGAGATCAATAACATCCTTCGAAGGCTTGTGGTACAAATCGAACTGAGCGATATCTATGCCTATCGTTCCTAACGTAAGTGTGTCGCGGGATAGTTCAGTGCGTAATATCTCCGGTACAGGGAACTTGTTCCTCTTATCAAGCGATGTGTGTGGGGTTTTATTGTTGAGCTTAGTGAGTACATAAGTACCGCTGCAGACTCTACCGGTACGCCCAGCACGTTGCATACAATCAGCTTGAGATACGGCCTCTAGCCTAAGACCGCCCGCACCTTCTTCATCGATTAGCATATTTCGTTTGTGACCGCTATCAACTACATGCTTGACCCCAAGTATTGTCAGGCTTGTCTCGGCAATATTAGTAGCTACAACGATTTTTATATTACCTGGGTAGTGCTCCATGGCTTCCTGTTGCCTACTCTTAGGGGTCTTTGAGTGCAACGGGTATAACCTAATGTTATCCATAGCGTTGTCCGGCAGGCCGCGACGTATATTACGGAGTGTGTCGCTAATCTCTTGTTTGCCTGGTACAAAAACAAGTATGTCATTCGGTCCTTCTGGTATTGTACCGTCTTCGTTAACTATCCCTTTAACTATAGAGGTGACCTCTTCCACTACAGAAGATTCTGGCTTTTCAAATTTCTCGGTTTCGTACGAGCGCCCAGGTATTACTAGAATAGGTATTGGCTTATCGGATACATCACTAAAATATCTAGCTAAGTCCTGGCCATCTATAGTGGCGCTCATTATGACGAGCCTACGATCAGGATTAGCGATAGGGTCCAATTTGCCCCAGGCTACCAACATTTCTAGATTTTTATTCCACTCATGAACCTCATCCAATATTGACACTTCACGCTTTTTTTTATGGCCATTGCCGTGGAATTCGCGTGCTTTTTGTAATCCATCCGTGTATATATTTATGACTGCATTCTCGGAGCCCTCGCGCTCACCCGCGGTTTTGTAGCTTACTGAATCCTCGGCTACCTCTTGCCCATAGACACTTCTAATTTCATCATACGTCCGGATATAATCATTTCTAGCTGCAGCCCGTCTAGGTTGCGTAATAGAAACTGTGTGTCCAGCATCTAGTAGAAACTGAGGCACCTGTGTAGTTTTACCAGCTCCTGTTTCTGCCATAATTATAGTCAGTGGATTGGCTTCGATTGTATCTACAATTATACGTCTATATGGGTAGATAGGTAGATCTGGGTTGCCTAAAGTTAAATATTCCGGCATAGACGGCTGAGGCATAAGCTCAACGCCGCCACCACGACTATGCTGGAAGCCCGACTCGGCTAAAACTCTATTTGCTGCAAAATCAGGTGATGGACGACCAGTCATTTTTATTTCCCTCTCTTCTTAAGCCATATTATCATACGGAACCGTAACTTGCTGGCTTATGCCATCAAAATGTAAAAACTACAATTAGATGTTCCGGTTATGCTTATTAATCGCTAAGCCTTGAGTCATGACTTTTATGCTAGGCTAGATACTATGAGATTATTCAAAATAATAGCTACGGACACCGCTGGAATTCTACTAATTATTGGCTCCATATTATTCGGTTGGGTACCCGGGCCAGGTGGAATACCACTATTTATAGCCGGGCTAAGCTTGCTGTCCATCAATCATGAATGGGCTAGACGCTGGCTTAAAAAAGCTCAGAAAAGTGGACTTAGCTTGTCGAAACGGGTATTCAACGACCACCCAGGCTGGCGACTTGCTATAGATACAATTAGCGTTCTGGCCTTTACAGGTGGCGTGATACTGCTAGCCTACGTCACCGGTAATTTTGTACGCGGATTAGCAATTGGCATCATTATATTGGCAATTAGTTTGTTCCTAGGCAACCGAGAGCGTCTTAAAAGATTGCTTAAGCATTTTAAATAGTATGTGACCTTATTGACATATCTACAATTTAATGTATTATAAAACTATACTACATTATTTGTGAGATTATATATGATGGATTTCATTGTCCTGGGCTTAATACCGGGGACCAACACTCAACTTAACCTCTTCGAGATTATAATCGCTGCCATGGCGGTCTATGTGCTTATACTTACTGCCAAAAAGCATCGCCACTCATTAAACAAAAAAATCAACGAGCTGGTTACCGAGTCTAAGGTAGAAGCTACAGTTATCGTCAGTCAATAGTCGGTAGAACACTCTGGCCGTACAGTTGTAGCTCTTCCAAAATGAACTGACGTTCGGGTGTTAAGTTACTGCCCTCAGCTAGCTTGCCTAGCTTTTCAAAGTATTTAGCCGCTCGGCTAGAGTTACCGGCTCCGAGCAAGCGTTGCTGCCTGAACTCATCCCATTTTATAATGTCATCAGTGCTCAATTCGCTAGGATAATTACGAGCCTTGTATAATGGCAAAAGGTTATTTAACCGTTGATCCTTAAAGGCCGGCTCTAGTTCGGCTATATCTAGTAAGCTACTTGCCCTAATTACGCTCATAGATGTCTTATCACCGGCCGCGCTAACAAAGCCATCGTACAGCTGGTTATCGACATCAACTGGTTCTTGCTGGGCGCTAGAAGCCTGGCGCTTGTCATCCATCAGCACAACAGCTTTGCTAATGTTATTTTTAAACTCTGGGTTTGCGTTTAATATAGCGAGGTTTTTGTTTATGGTATCGATCGATAAGCCTATGTGTTTTTGATTATCATCATTAAGAACACTAATCGGTGCTACTGCTGGGCAGCGGTTAAACTGCAGAGTTTTAACAGGTAGTTTTGGGTGCGGGCAAGGCCATTCACGGCAATAGTGCTGCCACATATCTGCAAGTTCTTTTGGTGACATTTTAGTAAAAGGGATAGGGTCATGACGTAAATCATAAACAACAGCCCCGCCTTTTTTCTCATGGCTACAGACACTCTGGACTACAGTGGTCTTATCGAATTCTGCCGGGTATTTACCACTAGTGTAAACAAATGGCTTATCGTTAAGGACTAACTGCTCAACTGATTTTTTATCTCTATGAGCAAATAAATACTCAAATAACTTCGGTTGTTGCGCTTGTAATAACGCTGCTAGCGCTATGGTCGCGTCAACATCGCTTAATGCATCATGGGCATGACTATGCTCTAGATCATTCATAGTACTAAGGCCAACAAGAGTATTAGTGGCTTTGCCGTTATCATCAACTGGCCATTTTATTCCGTCAGGGCGCAAGGCGCGGGTCATGCGAACCACATCCAAAAGGTCCCAACGTCCACGCTTATCTGCCCAATGCCACTCATATGCATCGTAGAAGTTCCTATAATGCAAAAACCTCATGAACTCATCGTCAAAACGAATCGTGTTGTAACCAACAAACACAGTTTCTGCTGTAGCAATATCTTTAGTAAATATTTTTAAGAACTCAGCTTCGGTTAGCCCATCGGCTATAGTCGCCTGAGGAGTTATGCCAGTTAGCAGGATTGCCTCAGGATCTGGCAATATATCTGGAGTCATTTTTATCAGATAGTTGTATGGTTCGCCGATTGGCTTCATATTTAAGTCGGTTCGCCGGCCAGCAAACTGCATTATCCTAGCTTCACGCGGGCTAATCCCCGAGGTCTCTAGATCATAAAAGAAGAGACTGAGCGCCATACTAGTACTCGATACTCCCGTAACTACCAATGCGTATCTTGTCGCCTGGGTCTATATCACGGCGGACCAGCTCGTGCATTATGCCCATCTTGCGCATAATATCTCTGAGTCTTTGCGTACCATGAAAGCTAGTAAAGTCAGTCCTGGCTGCAAAACGTTCGATTTTAGGTCCAGTAACCAAATAACCGTTGTCGGACTTAGCTACCTGCCAGCTAAGTTCGTTGCTAATTGTAAGTATTGGCAGCGCATCTCGCTCTTCGGCGTCTATTACTTCCTGTACTTCACGGGCTGCCAAAACAGCCGCCTCGACGGCCTTAAGAAACGGTTTCATGCCTGTTCCGCTCTTAGCTGATATTGCATAGGCTTTCGATTTTTTGGGTAATGATTTTTTAATTTCAGCAAGTTGCGCTGAAACCATCTCGTCATCCAGTCCTTCAATTTTAGTCAGCGCCACAATCTGAGGTCGATCAGATAAATCGGTTTTATAGGCGCTGAGTTCGTCCTGAATTGTCTTATATGTCTGGCGTAAGTCGTCTTGATAAATATCTATAAGATGTACTAAGACTTTAGTTCGCTCAATGTGACGCAAAAACTCGTCACCAAGGCCCTTGCCTGCACTTGCTCCTTCAATTAGACCAGGTATGTCGGCAAACAGTAGCGAATTATTGTCTACATCTACGACTCCAAGGTTCGGGGTTAAGGTAGTAAACGGATAATTGGCTATTTCCGGGCGAGCATTACTAACCACACTTAACAGCGTTGACTTCCCTGCATTAGGTAAGCCGACCAAACCGACATCAGCTATCATTTTCAGTTCAAGCGTCAGTGCAATCTGATCGCATAGCTCACCCTTTTCAGCAATACGTGGCGTCTGCCGAGTAGATGAAACAAAGTGTGCGTTACCAAAACCACCACGGCCACCCTTAGCTATAACAACCTTTTGGCCGGGTTCGGTTAAGTCGCCCAGTAGTTGGCCGTCTTCACGAACAATTGTAGTTCCAACCGGTACAACTACGGTCATGTCTTTGCCTCGACGGCCATGCTTACGACGCTTAGAACCAGGCTGGCCCGACTCCGCGCTAAGCTCCCGCTGAAATCTAAATTGTGCCAAGGTGTTTTGGCTATTGCTGGCCTCGAATATAACATTGCCGCCGTTGCCGCCATCACCGCCATCAGGACCACCTTTATCGACAAATTTTTCATGTCGAAAACTAACTACGCCGTTTCCGCCGTGGCCAGCCTGGATTTTAACTCGTGCTATATCAACAAACATTAATCAGATTATAACAGAGGTAGTACGAATGAGCACTATAGACACGCTGTTATTGTGACGACACTCTACTGGTAGATGTAGCCTGGGAAGTAACTAGCAGGGACCCAATCACTGTCTCCGCGTCGGCCCCAACCAGCCAAGTTATTCATATCTGAGTACTTAACCATGCTACCATCGGCCGACACGTCCTCTACGTACGCTACGTGCATGCGTATAGGAGCTCCCCAGGCAATTGCGCCCTTGCGAGGAGTGTTTGATACCGTCCAGCCACTAGCCCTTGCTCCACGCGGCCAAGTATCGGCATTACCCCAGTTAGCGGGCATATTTATACGGTTAGCCACATACCATGTACAGTAGCCGTAATCATAGCCATTGCGTCCATAGATAGCTGAGCTGCCACCCCAGGCAAAGCCCTGGCTAGATGACGAGGATGCGTAGTAACTGTAAGCTGATGTAGTCTGGGCAGGAGCCTGAATAGAGCCGTCCGGTATAAGAATCGACTCACCTGTAGTTATGCCATCAATTTCTGCATCATTAAAGGTGACTATCGAGGCTTTGCTACTGTTGAATTTAGCGGCTAGGCTATCGGGTGTATCACCAGCTTTAACGACATAAACAATCCCACTTGTGCCAGCTGGAGGTATCATCAGCTGTTTGCCGACGGCAATAGTGTCTCTAGATCCTGTAATGCTGTTACTCCAGCGAATACTGTCGGATGTAACACCCATTTTAGCGGCGATAGAACTGATGGTGTCGCCGGCTGCGGTAGTGTAGGTACGTATGTCTTTCTTGGTTGGTAATGCGCTGGCTATAACCTGTGGTTTAGATACAACGCTGGTATCGGCTGATGTGCTAACAACAGCTAGATTCACTGAGTCGGCATGGTTTGTTACGGAGTTAGATTCTGGTAGACCAATTGTACGGGCCACATCAACTGCGATATCAGCTGACGATACTTGATCCATTGGACCAGTAACTTCGCTAGACTCATGGCTGTTCGATACTACACTCTGGAGTGAAACTTGGCCTGAACTAGGAGCCCTAGTAACAAAAACTAAAACACCAACTAGTAGTGCCAAGTTGCTGGATACTAAAGCCAAACGTATAAGCTTTTTCCGGCTACGCAAGAAAACACGCTTTGTACGGCGTCTAACATTACTGGTTGTTTTACTTCGAGTAGTGAGTTTTCGGCTCACTACAGATGTTTGACTACGAATTATTTACTCCGTGTGTCTTGTGAAATCGACACGAAACGCTGTTATTGGGTCTTAATTTATGATGTAGGGAGTTCGACCGCCCTACTTATATTGGAAAACAATAACAGGGTAGCTCTTTACCATACTTAACAGGTTAGTACCTGAGGTTATAGCAAAATAACTACGAGATTTAATATAGCAAAGTCAGCAAGCAATAGCAAGTACCTAAGTTCTGCCCACCCCTGTTAAGAGATATTCAGCCACAGTTCTTTTTACAATGTTGGTTAATAAGCGCCTGGTGCTCTTCGAATGTACGGGAAAAGTGGGTTATACCATCGTCGCCAGCTACAAAATACAGATAATCAGTAGGTGATGGGTGTGCCACTGCCTTAAGGGATGCCACAGATACGTTGCTTATGGGCCCAGGAGGCAAGCCAGCGTGTATATACGTATTGTATGGTGAATCAAACGCTATGGCTTTGGCGGCGTACTGTGCAGGGTTGTCGGGTAGGCTTACGCCATCTACTATCGCTCCGTAAATGGCTGTTACATCAGATGCCAGTGGCATGCCCATGCTAAGTCGTTTATAAAACACTTGTGCTACGGTTGGCTTATCATTTGGATTGCTGACTTCCTGTTCCACAATCGACGCCAAAGTTATTCCATCTTGCAAACTAATCCCCTGCTTGAAAATCCCGGCTCTGACATCAGGGGTGAGCGCCTTTTGCATTTCGTCTAGTGAAGCACGAATAATCGTCTCCGGAGCAGTCTCAGATATCTTCTGGAAGGAATCCGGGTACAAATAACCTTCTAGGCTTGCACCAGCTGGCTTGTCTACTAGTGCCGGGTGGTTTGCGTATAAAGCCGGATCAAACGCCTTATCAACCTCGGCCACCGAATACCCGGAGTTAACAAATGTCTTCTTGATCTGATCAAGCCGCTGCCCTGGCAGTATAGTTAGCAGATTTGTTGCGACTTTGCCATTAGTTAATATAGATACGATTTCGGCCACCGATTGATTTTGACGTAGGCTGTACGTACCAGCTTGCAGCGACTCACGGAAGTTCTTGTTGCGTACATACCATTCAAAAGCCCATGAAGCCCTAATTACTCCTTGATCTTGTAGCTTCTTGCTTATTTGACTTACCGAGGCACCGCTGGGAATTGTTACTATTACAATCTTTTGCGATGAACTAATCGGCTTCAAGTTCCGGTTGTATACGTTTCGAATCACGATGACCGATGACACTAAAAATAACATTAGAACAGCTACCACAATCAGCCACAGCTTGGCTGCGCCGTGTTTATGCCTTTTTAGGCGCAAATCATGCTTATTCACTATGATTAACCTCATTGTCGTTTATGTAGTCACTCAGTATTATAGTTGCCGCCACACCGTCAACGTCAGCTTTTTGGTAAGGTTTACCTTGTAGGTTTAAATATTCTTTAGCTTTTACCGACGTCAGGGCCTCGTCCTGCCAATTAATAGTGCCACTAAAGGATTTGGCCAGCTCTGACCCAAAAGCCCTTGCAGAGGCCGTCTGTTGCGTCTCCTGGCCATCTAGGCCCCTCGGCAGACCCAAAACACAGGTTGTAACGTCGTGCTCCTTAATCAATTCGCGTAATTGATCCCAAAAATCATCTGATTTACGCTGCAGAGTAGTTAAAACCACCGGAATTCTGACATCACCCCTCACTAACGCAACACCTACGCGTTCAGATCCTACGTCCAATCCCAGAACATTACTTCTCATTGGGCTTATCAAATATTATGGTAATGTGCTTGATATTCTTAGGTGTTGAGTGGACCCAAAACGGGCTGTACTTAACCTCGACATTAGTAATACCGGGCCTCGACTCTAGGCTGCTGATTATCTCACCCCTCTTTTTACCGGCAATTTCCTTTTTTAAATTATTTGCATCAAGTTGTGGACCGGTTTTAACCAAGGTTTGTAGATTAAAACTGGCACTAGTTGCTGATTTATTGCTAACCCGGAAAACTGCATTGGCAAGTCCATAGTCAGATATTGCTTGCTTGCTGGTATCGATGCTCTTTTTAGCTTCAACTTCGACAATCTTCTTTAGATCATCTAATTTAACGCCCATTTGGCTAAAGTTAGCGCTTAACGATACCGTTACTTCACTGCCGGGGTCGTTTACGTTAGGAGTGCTAGCTACAGCTGGCTCATCGGAACTTAGTGTATCTGTTAGGGCAGTAATGTTATCCGCAGAAAATTGTGACTTAAAGTCGGAGGTGGCAGCAGCGTTAAGCCTGTCCAGTATCTTTTGTTTGGCATTATCGACATCTGTCTGGCTAACAATCTGGGTAATTTTACTAGTTCCACCAGTAGTATCGCTGCCCTTGCTTGTAACATTAGAAAAACCGGCAACGGCATATGTCTGGGCAGCCAAATTGTACTTATCACCCGCGCTGCTGGCAGTCATGCTAACAGTACCCGAGGATACGTCAGGGAAATCGCTATTCCTACATTTGTTCCCTATCCGTATAGTCTCAAGCGTTACATCGGACTGAGTGATAAAATTAAGGCCATTTGCTGATACGGTCGTTCCGGCAGGTACGGTTACTTGAGATTGAGCACAGTCAGTGACTTGTAGGGTTAGTTTACCGGTTGCCTTAGTGCCGTCATCGCGTTGTCCGGTTGCAACCACCTTTTCGGTATCAGTCTTTTTGATAGTCTTTACGTAACCTGGAACGATTTTACTATCAATATCGGCCGACGCGATACCTGTCTGAGCAGTAATATCTACATTGGTAGATGTACTTGCGCTATC
>JBDTJP010000080.1:0-9661 GCA_039935755.1 Saccharimonadales bacterium (SeqCode) | reverse complement strand
TTTAGGTCTGTTGTTCGTTCAGTATCACGCCCCTTTTGCTGAATACCAGTAAATGTCGTAATAACTAATGCGGCCAAAATACCGATAACTACGATAACGATTAAAAGTTCTACGATTGTAAAACCTTGTTGCTTAACTTTAAGTGCCATAAGAGTGAGCCCACCCTTCCTATGATTAATTTTTTATGATAACAAATGCATTGTACACTACATTAGTATATAAGCTCAAGAGGTTTATCCACAGCTACACAGATATAAAGCTGCCTGGAGATAAGTCTATATACTCACCATCGACAGATTCAACAGTGCTACCGAGTAAGCGTTTGTAAAGGTCGTGGCCGTCTTGGTTAATAAAACCGTTATGCGTCGGGAATACTTTCTTGGGCTTAATCGCCAATATAAAGTCTATTGTTTCGCTAGTTTTCATCCAGGGTGCGTGAGCTGGTACAGCCAGCACTTCAACAGACACCCCAGGGTTAAGTAGTGCATCACCCGGGTAATAGAGTTTGTCGTTTATCATGACCCCTACGTTTTGAACCGCTGGATAAGAAGAATGTATTGTAGCGTGCTCCCCACCAAAGAACTTTAGGTTGAATGGCCCAATGTTGACATATGACCCGTTGCTAACCTCAGTTACATCTAGTGCCCTATCTAACTTGCTTACGACATCTTGGGCTGTAAATATTTTGACCTTGGGACTGCCATTAGCAATTTTTTGGAGTAGTTCTGGGTTTAAGTGGTCAGCGTGCTGGTGCGTGATTACGACTGCGCATACATTGCTAAAATCTGTTAGTAGTGCCGTGAAACCACCCGGGTCTATAATTAATCTTTGGTTGTCCTGCTTAATATCTAGACAGGCGTGTTCGTATTTGGTTATATCCATAAATATCCTCCCAGTTTAATTTATACACTCTTAATCTGAAGTTAGGCTGTTATAGCCTCAAATCACTAACATCTAGGGTTATGGCATCGCCAGGATTGGCTTGTCCTCGCAAGATGTTGTCGGCAATTGTATCTTCGACGGCGCGTTGCAGTGCGCGGCGCATTGGCCTTGCGCCCAGTCTTGGATCGTTGCCGACGTCGACAATCTTTTGTGAGGCAGCGGGCGTTAAGCTAACAGTTATATTCTGGGTCGAAAGTGTCCTGTTGACCTCTTGCATCATAAGCCCGACAACCTGTAGCAGTTCCTCGGGCTTTAGTGGCCTAAACAGAACAATATCATCAAAACGGTTTAGTAGCTCAGGCCGGAACAGCCCGCCGTTGATTAGCTCGTCTATGAAAGGCTTTTCGAAGTTTTCTAACTCTTCACCTTGTTTGATGTGTTCGCGGATGCTGTTTGCGCCCGCGTTAGAAGTAGCAATTAGTATGGCGTCTTTGAACGATGCCGTGCGCCCACCGATGTCAGTTAACTGACCTTCGTCTAGCAACTGTAGAAGTAAGTTTAGGATATTTGGATGGGCCTTTTCGATTTCGTCCAATAGCACGACACTAAAAGGCTGGTTGCGAACAGCCATAATTAGACTAGTTGTCTCGCCCTGCCCGTTAGATAGTAAACGGTTAACGTCCTCGGCTTGTTGGTATTCACTCATATCAAGCCGAATCATATTTTGCTCACTTCCGAAGTATGTTGCGGCCACGGCTTTGGCCAGTTCGGTTTTACCAACTCCTGTAGGGCCTAAGAATAAAAAGCTACCAATTGGTCGTTTTGGGTTAGAAACGCCGGCTCGGGCGCGCCTGAGGGCGTTAGAGACTACACTGACTGCACGCGACTGATTAATCATGCGTTTATGGATATCCGCCTCGAGATTTAATAACCTGTCGGCTTCGATCGGAGCTACTCCCCCAACTTTGACGCCACGGGTTTGTTCGATTGCTTCTTGGACTGACTGAGCCGTTACGACGCCATTAGACGTATGTGTAAGTGATTGTTCAAGTAGCTGAATAGCTTTACCTGGGTATGCAATATCTTGTTCGTAGCGGCCGCTTAACCTGTAGGCTTCTTTGAGCGCCTCGTAGGCGATTAGTACTTTGTGACGTGACTCTAAGCCATTGGTAGTGTCTTCTAGTACGCGCAGTACGTCGGGCTCTTCCATGTCCTGTAATACGACTGGCGTTAATAACCCAGCGAAAGCCGAATTGTTAGCTTTGAGCTGTTGGTAGTCGTGTGGCGTCATCGCCAGCACTATTTGTATAGCTTTGGATTGCATTACGGGTAGTAATATTCTGGTTATGTCAAATGAACCTAGTCCACTGGCCAAGAACAGCTGAGCATCATCGAGGAACAGTATTATATGCCCCGCGTGTGCTGTCTCGTGTATCAATGTCAGCATAATAGATTCAAGTTCACCTTGGCGAGTCGCGCTAGAGATGATAACAGATGGGTTTAGGCTGATAATTTGCCTGTGTTCAAGATTGCGGTCGTGTTTTTCCTCTAATAACAGCTGAGCTAACGCGTAAACATGACTTGTCTTACCCGAACCACCTTCACCGATAAGTGCGACTGCCGTTGCCCCCTGTGAAAATGAGTTTTTAATAGCTTTTACACCCGGGCTAGTTGTCAGCGCTCCAAAGTGGGCACCCTGACGTTCGATGCTAAGTGAGACGTTCCGTCCAAATCTATTGAGCTGAGGCGTAAAACCGTTTGCCCAATCTCGCCCAATCCCACCAAAATAGGGTTTCGCTGCATTCATAGAATCTAGCCCACGGCCAAGCCACCTAACTAGGTTTTCGATATCTGATTGAGTCAACTTTAGTTTCGTAAGGCTAACTTGAATCGATGGCGTCACCAGTAACAGTGCCGTGGCTATGTAGCCAGCTTCTAGATTAGGAGTTTCGGTTAGATTACTTAGCCGGCTAGCTTCCTCCCAGACGGTAGCCATGTCAGCTTCGTTGGTACTTAGCATTTGCTCGATACTATCGGCTGGTAGTAAAAAGTGGTTTGTTAGGAATATAACTTGCCAGTGATTTTTTAGGTCGTGCCAAACTGATTGTGGTGTTACTTCGTTGTCTGGGCTTAGGAGAGCTAGCACGTCTCCGGGCAGGATATCTGTCAGATCTTTGCTTTTAGTCGAAACAGGTAGTTTATCTAAATCGAATCGGTCCCATTGAGCAATCATAAGTATAGCCAGAGATAAAGATCCTAATAAATATGATATCTGGACATGACGAGCTACATATAATATAACCGCTCCGGCAATAAGTAATATGATTGCATAGATGCAAATCTTGTAAGTGTTTTTACCTAGCTGTCGGCCTAGTCGAGCCTTTTTGGCGCGGAGCGATTGCAAATTCGGCTGAGTTTGGCTCATCCTATAATCCCTTTAAGCAGTAGAGCCACCGCTGTAATTGGTAGGAGAGGCCAGAATATTATCCACACAAAACCTAAAACTACTGATACTAGGTATATAAGTAGCGCGGTTATAAGAACTAGTGTACGGACGAAAAAACCGACAGTACGGCTGATAAGATTATCTGCTACAGCTCTGAGCTTGGCGTCAATCCCTGCCCCCGGGTAGCTGATAATACGCCGCCATGGAGCAACCCATGTGCGTATTAAAATCGGTACCGAAAACATTCGCCCAACACTGGTTAGCAACTTTTGTACATTGTTAACTGCTTGCAGCCATCCGGATGTGTACCACCAAGAAAAGAATTCTAACGCTAACATAGTGCTTATTGTAACAGGTTGTGGCCCCAGTGGCATATCTAGCCCTTAGATTTTTGTTTGTAAAGAAACAGCCACACCCTAAGATGTGACTGCCTCTACCTGGCGGAGGAAGAGGGATTCGAACCCTCGAAGGTATTGCTACCTTACACGCTTTCCAGGCGTGCCAGTTCAACCACTCCTGCACCCCTCCGCATGCTTTAGATTTTAACAGCGCAGACTGCGCTCCGCTACTCAATTTTACGTTTTAGGTATACATCACAACACAAAACAGATATATAGGCTTGAAACAGATGTGCAATAAAGGCTAAAATAGTAGACACATGCCAGCAATCGAACTAAAGGAAGTCAGCAAGCTATATGGTTTTGGTGATGCCACCACTGTAGCGCTTGATGAGGTCAGCCTAACAATTGAGTCAGGTGAGTTTGTGGCGGTTATGGGCCCGAGCGGTTCTGGCAAATCTACGCTTATGAATATGATTGGTTTACTCGACAGGCCAACCCATGGTGATTATAAATTGGGTGAGCGATACGTGTCGCGCATGAGAATGGGTAAGCGCGCAAGGCTTAGACGAGATACGATTGGCTTCGTGTTCCAATCGTTTAATCTTTTACCAACAATGACAGTTCTAGAGAACGTAGCATTACCCCTTGCCTATAAAGGTATGAGCCGTACAAGGCGCTTAAAACAGGCTGGCCGGGTACTCGATCGAGTCGGGCTGAGCGACCGTGAATATTTTTACCCATATCAACTAAGTGGCGGCCAAGCCCAGCGAGTAGCGATTGCTCGTGCATTAGTAAATAACCCTAGTATTATTATTGCCGACGAGCCGACTGGTAACTTAGACAGTGCCGCTAGCCGAGTTATTATGGAGCTGCTTAGCGACGTACATAAAACTGGCAGTACTGTACTTATGGTCACCCACAACCCAGAATTGACCCGTTACTCTACTCGAGTTGTGTTCATGCGTGATGGTGCAATTATGCTGGATGAAGAGTCAGAAATTGGCCAATTACCAGAGACTGTTCGCAGACGCTCGTATTTTGTGTCTAAGAAATCAGTCGAAGATGATCTAGCCGGTGTTAGTGCCATAATGAAAACTGTCGAAAAAGAACCAAAAAAGGTCCCTCACGATAAACCGTCCAAAAAGAAGCACACAAAATCTAAAACTTATAAAGCACGCGCCACTACAAGGAAGAAGAAATCATGACACCCAAGGGAAATATTCACATGGCGTTATCATCAATTGGTGCTGCTAAATGGCGTAGCTTCCTGACCATGTTTGGCGTTATTATCGGTGTAGCCAGTGTAATTACAATCGTTAGCTTAGGCGAAGGTGTCAAGCAACAGCTGACAAATCAGAACGAACACATCGGCAGCAACTTAATCACTGTTCGTGGTGGCCACGTTGTTAGCCGCGATAGTAAAGGCCACATAACCAAGGTAAACCTACTTAACGCATTTGCTGGCGTTACCTTGACCAACGAAGACATTAAGACTATCAATGACGTGCCTCATCTGCAGATGGTAGTCCCCTTTGCTACGGTCAGCGGCACACCAACTACAGATAACGGCAAGACCGATGATTCGATAGCTGTGGTTGCTACAACTGAACACGCCGCCGACGCATTGAATCAAAAGGTATTGTATGGTGGATTTTTTGAGAAACAAGATAAGGATAGAGCGGTTGCAGTTATTGGTAAGCGTGTTGCCGAAAACTTATTTGGCGAAAACGTACCGATTGGCCAATCCTTTAAATTACGCGGACAAGATTTTGTTGTCCAGGGTGTGTTTGAAGGCTTCGATGCAAATCCACTTAATTTGGGGGTAGACTACAACAACACAATTTTTATACCTTTTGACTATGCGAAACAGATGACCAACTCTGCCCCATTACCATATCAGATATTGGTCCGATCCGATGATACAGTGTCGCCATCCGCAGCAAGTACCAGCATAGTCGATGCGCTCGAGAAGTCTCACGGCGGCCAGCAAGATTTTACAGTTCTTCTCGGTAAAGATAACATGGCAGTTGCCAGCACTTTAATCAGGCTTCTTACGACGTTTGTATCTGCTATCGCTGGTATATCCCTACTAGTTGGGGGAATCGGAATTATGAATATTATGTTAGTAGCCGTGAGCGAGCGTACACATGAGATTGGTATACGAAAAAGCGTAGGTGCCACTAACTACCAGATCCTGAGTCAATTTATGGTAGAAGCAATTATCTTGAGTGCTACCGGCGGTGTGGTCGGTATTATTGTTAGTCTGATTGCCAATTATTTGCTACGGATCACTACCGATATGCAGCCTGTCATAACTTTGCCTATTATGGGATTGTCATTACTCGTAGCTGTTCTAGTCGGAGTGATCTTTGGCATTGCTCCGGCGCTTAAAGCAGCCCGAAAAGACCCGATCGATGCTTTACGGAGGATATAAACCTGTATAAGATAAGGGTATCTTATGAAGACCACAACAATATTCGCGATCGGCAAGTCAAAGACTGAGTACCACGAAGACGCCATTGCTGACTACCAGAAACGACTTAGTCGTTGGACTAATCTTAAATGGGACGTTATGCCCTCCAGCGACATAGAGACTGAGAGCAAGAAGATACTAGGTCGATTATCGACAGACGTATGTGTGGTTCTTCTGGATGAGCGTGGAATTGAGTGGTCTTCCCCACGCGTCGCTGAATTTATAGAAGATTCTCAAAATAACTCCATCAAGGACATAGCGTTTATAATCGGTGGCCCACATGGTGTTACTGATGAGCTCCGCGATCGAGCCGACGTGGTTTGGAGCTTGTCTCATTTAGTATTCCCTCATGAGATGGTTAGGCTGATTGTAGCCGAGCAGCTTTATAGAGCTTATGACATGCTGCACGGCGGCAGTTACCACCACAAGTAAACACTGACCACGCTCAACCAAAATACTAGCGCTTAGCTATCTCGAGCGAGTAGTTGCTGCCATAGACTCACTAGTATCGAGGTGCTTTGATTTAGGAAGCTGCGACGTTGTAAGTAGTGCTAGTATCGTAAATGCTACGGTCGACAGCAGGGCCTGGCGTGTGGCTTTTACGGTACTGGAGTTACTGATCTGCTTAATCTCAATTTGTTCCTCTGCCGTTAGTGGTACGGAGGTGTGTAGTTTACCTCCAAATTCTACAGCCGAAGATTGGGCTGAAACTTGCTTGGCTACTAACGTACGGTTTTCTTTACTTATAACGTTACTGTTATTTATCCCAGACCCTAGACTGCTAGCAAGCGTGGCTATCAGTATTGAGCCTATAATTGCAGTCCCAAGTGATGAACCAATTTGTCTAAGTGTGCTATTTACTCCGCTTGCCTCACCGGCCTCGTTAACCGATACAGCTGATAGTGATATGTTGCTTAGCTGTGAGTAACACAGGCCCATGCCAGCTCCATAAATCAGCAATGGTAATATCAGGCTATTGACCGTCGCGTTTACAGAAATCGCGTTGTGTAGCAGAAACAGACCGATTACATTAATGACTACGCCGACCTGTACGATATGCCTAGGCACAAACTTGTGTGCGATGAACCCACCCAGCGGTGCCATGACAAATAACGCAATCGACATAGGTAGTAATGCGTATCCAGTATGTAAGGCATCCAGTCCGCGTACACCCTGCAAGAACACGGGTAACCCAAATATAAGCCCGATTTGACCGATTGAAAGTATAGCCGTAAGTACAGCGCCACTCGTAAACTGTTTGTTGGAAAACAGCTTCATATTAACCAGCGGTGTGCGTCCACGCTTAACGACAAGCTGCTCCCAAAAGTAAAAGGCAGTCAGTAATATGATAGACGCAGCAATTGCCACGGGCACGACAGACAGTGGCCCGAAACTAATAGAGTGCCCCATTATTGTAAAGATTCCTTTAGCGTTCCACCAGCCAAAAGTGGCGCTCTCGATTATTGCAAACACGCCAGCAAGCAGGCCAAATGATGATAGTAATATACCTACCCAGTCGATAGTTGGGTTCTCCTCGCGGTCTCTCGACTCTTTAATAACGATTGAACCCAGTAACAATAGTCCAGCTACGACTATGTTAATTCGAAATCCCCAACGCCAGCTGTAGTGGCTTGTAAGGTATCCACCTAACACTGGGCCGATGGCTGAGCCAGCTGCTGCCATACCACCCCATACACCAAGTGCAATAGCTCGGTCCCGTCCACGATACGTGCTAACAAGTAGTGATGCTGTTGCCGGCATCATCAGAGCGGCTCCAATACCTTCGATTATTGACTCGCCGATTATTAACATACCAACGCTGTTACTTATGGATGCAACAAATGATCCGATAGCGAATATGACCGCTCCGACGAGGAACATCTTTTTACGGCCGAATAAGTCACCAAAACGCCCACCAACAATAGTTAAGGCTGCGAGCGTTAGGGAGTAGGCTGCAATTACCCACTGCAAGCTTTGAATGTTTGTATTTAGCTCACGTATGATTGTTCCCAGCGATACATTAAGCAATGTCGTGTCTAAAACTATAATTATTATCGCTAGACCCATTACGAATAATGGTGTCCATTTTCTCATAAATGATGTTTTTATCTTGTCCATTTAGTTACTGCACTCCTGATTTGTATTTAATGATATGTGGTCCCCGACTTTTGATAATATGCTCACAAAAGATCTTAACTCGTCGTCGCTCAAGCAATCAAACAACTCAGATATTTGTTGTTTGTAGGCGTCTATCAGCTCATCTATGCGTTTTTGAGCTTTCGGGGGAATTGTTATGTTGGTCACTCGCCTGTCTAGCTCGTCCTGCTCACGATTAATAAATCCTTTGGCGTCCAGTTGTTCGACGAACTGGCTTACAGCCCCAGGCGTTATGCGGGCGATTTCGGCCAGCTCGCTAGTTGTGATTCCTTTTTTGCTCTTGCTTATCAAAGCAAGCATCATCCACTGCTGCGCACTGATGTCGTAGTCTTTATACAAAGGCGTCATAGACTGATGCACTGTCTGCTTAAAGCGGCTGAAACTTTCTAATGCCAATGTTATATCGGTTCGAACCATAATTAACCTCATTTTACTAGGTGTTTTAATTAGTTTAGCAACTAACCATTTTAGCTACTAAACTATACTTTGTCAACATGGCATAACTAAAACAGGGTAGATTTACCAGACTTTACGCTTGTAGTCTCTGTCATTCTTTTCATAAATACCGGTCTCGCGCATAGACTGGCCCTGCTTAGCCTTAGCCTCTTTCTGCATATCTCTTAACTTTTGTTGCTGGTCTTGCGACGGCTCCTGGGCAGACTGTGACTGCTGGCTGCTAGACTGCGGATTGTCTGACTTGTCACCGTTACGGTCTAGTTTAGCTTTAGCTGACTTGTCGTCTATACGGTTGCTTGTATCTTGGGCCTTTTGTGAATCAGATTTACTGCCAGATTGGTTTCCTTTCGTAGCTTGCGGGTCTTTGGAGCTTGGTTTGTTCCCAGATTTATCGCCGCTCGTCTCTTGATCCTGCGGTTTGTCAGACTTATCGGAATCAGTTTGTTTTTTATCGACTTTTCGTGCGCAAGAACCTTGTGCGATCACCGCCTTAGCTTGGTCATAAACTATAATTGCTTGGTCATATTTTTGGCTGCCGGCTAATAAGTCCGCCTGCATCTCAAGACTTATCGCTAGGTTTATTCTGACTGTGCATTCCTTTTTATCTGGTACATATTTCAATGATTCTTCTAGCTGCTTTTGGGCCTCTTGGTACTTACCAGCTTGCAATAGAGCTGTTCCTTCGTTGAAAGGTGCTTTATAGCGTTCCATCCTATTAATGAATAGCAAAGGCTTTAGACGCGAAGCAGAAGCTGAATAGTCCTTTGTAGAATAAGCCTTAATACCCCAACTTGTCAGAGCAGATAAACTTACTAGTTTTATCCCTATTATTAGTGCAATAACAGTAAACGGCAATGATCGGAGTAGTAAGCGCCTGCGACGCTTGAGCCTTATGGTGTCGAAGTC
>JBDTJP010000079.1:0-6653 GCA_039935755.1 Saccharimonadales bacterium (SeqCode) | reverse complement strand
TATCTGGTGGGCAGACTCAGAGAATAGGGGTCATGAGGTCTTTATTACGTGAAGGCGACATTTTAGTGCTGGACGAGCCAACTAGCGCAATTGACGCAAAGGCTGAGTACAAAATCTTTAATAACATATACAAAAACCACGAAAATAGGACGACACTAATCGTCAGCCACAGGTTTAGCACTGTGCGAAAGGCAGACAAAATCATAGTCATGGAGGGTGGGAAGATCACAGAATACGGCTCTCACGAAGAGCTACTAGAGTATAACGGTCTATACAAAGAAATGTTTGAAGCCCAAGCCGAGGGCTATAAATAAAAATTAAGCAGAGATATATCAGAAAATCTCAATTATCAAATAGCCGAACGACAGCCTAAGCGCGACTTGCGATATAATGTATGTATGAATACAATCTTCACAATTGGTCATTCTACCCGAACAATCGAAGAATTTATCGATCTATTGCAAGGACATGGCATTAAACAGCTTGTCGATATTCGCAGTATCCCACATTCCAGATTTAATCCACAGTTCGGGCAAGACAAACTAAAACAAAGCCTTGAGGATAGCCAGATAGCCTACATTTATCTAAAGAAATTGGGTGGTTTGCGTCCGTTAGTTAAAGATTCAATTAACGACGGGTGGCATAATAAATCATTCAGAAATTATGCAGACTACATGCAGACATCTGGCTTTGAAGAAGGTATAGACGAACTTATTGAACTAAGTAACAACGAACTCTCCGCAATTATGTGTGCCGAGGCTGTGCCATGGCGCTGCCATAGATCATTAGTAAGTGATGCTCTGTTACAAAGAGACTTCAAAGTATGTGAAATTATAGGCAAAACCAACACCAGAGAACACACTTTGACGTCATTTGCAGTAGTAAACGGCAAAAAAATAACATACCCAAAATCTGCTCTTAGCGAGAAGTAGAACACCCATCAGCCAAGCTTATGGCAGTTTACGTTTCACCCAAAATGAAAGAGCTCAAAATTTGATATTGCATTCACAGCTGTGCTAATTACGTAATTCTTTGTATTTATGAATTTTTAAGCTTACTATTTGTGTATGGCTCGTCCAGAAAACGATCAAACCAGCAAGCGACGCTTAAGTATGGTTGGTAATAAAACCTTCGCGGTAAGTATACCGATTGATATTATTCGCCAACTTAAATTGCTAAAGGGGGATGAATTGATGGTACGCCGTATTGGCAATAAAATAGTAATTGAGAAGGTAGGCTAGCATGTGCGGAATTATGGGCTACGTGGGCGACAGACCGGCCAAGAATGTTATTTTCAACGGCTTACAGCGATTAGAATACCGTGGATATGATTCGGCCGGCATAGCAACTATTGGCAAAAAATTACAGACCATTAAAGCGACTGGGGATACGAGCAATCTTAATTTGGACCTGCTTGATGAAGAGGCTCTGCTTGGAGTTGGACATACTCGCTGGGCAACACACGGCAAGCCAACTGTAGTGAACGCTCACCCTCACACCCATGGATCAATCACCCTAGTACATAACGGTATTATCGAAAACTATGAAGAGCTTAGGGATTATATTGGGGCCACGGACCTTAAGAGCCAGACGGATAGCGAGGTATTAGCAGCTGTTATTGATTACTATTTTGTAAGAACTGGTGATCTTTTAGAAGCTACAAAACTGGCACTGGTTGATGCAAAAGGGACACTAGGAATAGCCGTAATATCCGAGACTGCTCCGGAACAGATTATTGTTGCACGTCGCGGCAGTCCAATCGTTATTGGAGTAGGTGATAAACAGCATTATATCGCCAGCGATCAATCAGCCATATTGGATCACACTGATAAAGTTATCTACCTTAAAGACGACCAAATCGCAGTAGTGAGATCAGATTCTGTTGAACTGTACGATGTTAAATTGAATTCGCAGGAATTTGCTGTAGAAATACTGGAAAGTAGCGCCGAATTATTAGACAAAGGCATTTATAAAAGCTTCTTAGAAAAAGAAATCCATGAACAGCCAAAAGCCTTGCAAGACGTCATGCGCGGACGGGTAGGTAGCGATGGCTCAATTGTTCTGGGTGGCCCAAACTTGACCCAAGAGGATATTAGCTCACTCAAGAACATCTTAATCATTGGCTGCGGCACAGCTTACTACGCTGGGTACTATGCTAAATACGAACTAGAGAAAATACTCGGTTTACCAATAAGCGTTGAGCACGCCAGCGAATTTAGATATCGCTATGGTGCATACGAGCCCAAAACCACACTAGCTATTTTTATGAGTCAATCTGGCGAAACGGCTGACACACTAGCCTCACTAAGAGAGGCTAAGCGACGAGGCATGAAAACCATGGGTATTATAAATACGGTTGGGTCAACTATTGCCAGGGAGGTCACGCACGGCGGCATATATTTGCACGCGGGAGTGGAATCGTCAGTCGCTAGCACCAAGGCCTACAGTTCGATGGTTGGGGCGTTACTTATGCTCGGCGGGTTTGTTGCTTTCAAGCGTGGCATGGATTCGTGCACTACTCGTAAAATAGCTAATGAATTACTTGCGCTACCTAATGAGATACAGCTAACTACCGAGCTTATGCCCAGCATCGAAAAGCTAGCCAATAAGCTAACCAAATATCACGATTGGTTTATATTAGGGCGCGGATCACTCTATCCTGTAGCGCTAGAAGGCGCACTGAAGCTCACCGAGGTTTCTTACATACACGCGCAGGCATTCCCGAGCGGAGAGATGAAACACGGACCAATTGCCCTTATTGACGACAACCACCTTTCAGTTCTGCTTTTGCCAGAAGATAGCCTGCTATATAAGAAGAGCCTATCTGCCCTAGAAGAAATCAAAGCACGTGGAGGCATAACATTAACTATATCGACCCGACCAAAAGAAAAGATCAGTGATTACCATATAGAGGTGTCTCACATCGGCGAACATACCGATGGACTAATCTATAACGTCTGCTTGCAACTATTGACCCTGGCTCTAGCCACAAAGAAGGGGCTTAATATCGATCGTCCACGTAACCTAGCCAAATCCGTGACCGTCGAATAAATGTGTGAATATTCCTATAAATGAACAATATATGAAGTTAATAGTCAGTATTCACGAGGCGAGGGCTAATTTTACAAAATGCTAAAGCATCAAAACTAACATTGTTTGATAGAATGAGTGCATGCTTACTTTTGACGTGTATATTATAATCGCTGCGTTGAGCAGTCTGGTTATTTTGTCCTATGTGTTCTCTTTGATTAGTTCAAAAACACGAGTACCTACAGTCATCATGCTACTAGCACTGGGAATTGGCATTCGTGAGCTGTTGATAAGCTTAGACTCCTACCGAGTGATGCCGATGAATGTAATCCAATTCTTTGGGGTACTGGGGCTAATACTTATCCTGCTTGAGGCTGGCCTAGACCTAAAAATATCCCGTAAAAAGTTACCGCTGGTTGGCAACGCTGCTGCGTCTTCGCTATTCGTACTGTCCTTATCCGTATTAGGTATTGGGGCAATTGTTCACTACATGCTAGGCCAGGCCTGGGACATAAGTTTCATATATGCAGTTCCGCTAGCAGTTATCAGTAGCACAATAGTTGCTTCTAGCATTGACTACCTGAGCCAAGACAAGCGCGAGTTCTTAACTTACGAGTCCTCATTATCCGACATAATTGGTATATTGTTATTTAACTTCTTAATAGCCAAGCAAGCGTTCGATGTCGGCGTACTTGCTATAAACATCTTGAGTATCGTGTTGGCAATTTTAGTATCAATAGCTATTTCGGTAATGTTAGTAATGGTTCTGGCCAAAGCAAAAATTAAAGTAAAGGCGTTTTTGATATTCGCTGTACTACTACTGATTTATTCTGTTGGTCACCTATGGGACTTACCGGCATTACTCGTAGTACTAATATTTGGATTGATAATAAACAATTGGAGACAAATAAAAATTCACGGAATAGATAGGCTATTGCCGATAGAAAGCGTGGAGACTGCTGCTGACAGCATAAAATCTGTAACGACAGAATCGGCGTTTTTAGTCAGAACATTCTTTTTTACATTATTTGGGTATACGATAGACATAACCACCCTTAGAGACCCTAAGGTGCTGATAGTCGGCGGGATTATAGTGTTTGTAATATTCTTGATTAGATTCGTATATCTGAGAATATTCTCTAGCGATCATATACTGCCGGAACTATTTTTTGCTCCACGAGGGCTAGTAACTATAGTGCTATTTTACAGCATACCCGCACATTTGTCCTTTGGAACTTTTGATGAAGGAGTATTATTTTACGTTATTCTATTAACGACCCTTATTATGATGTTTGGTAGCATATGGTTCACCCCCAAGGACGCCACGCGTGAATCAGAGGAAAGAGCCCAGCTACGTTTATCTAGGGCTAGGAAAATCGCACGATTAGGTATGGGTAAAAAGCTATAATATAAGTCAACACATGTGGACATTCGTCAAAACATAAACTACATATATCAACATTGAGCTAGCCGACAATATTTATTACCGTCTAATATAAACTACACGTATAGGGGTGGACTCTTGCGCAGAATGACTTCTTACGCTAAAAAAATCAAAACTTGTCACACTCGTGGAAAATTAGTTCTTACTATAAAACCGTAGAAAGCATGGGCCTATGCGCGGGCTTTAATACTTTTAATAAGCAGATACGTACCAATGACAAACATCCAGATAGATTGTGGGTAGGACGCGATTCTTTCCATAGAGCCTAGGCCCAGGCCGATATCAATCTGAGCTATAAAAAGCGTAAGACCGATTATGCCTATTATGCCCGAGCTAATACTATATATACGCAGGCTGCTAGGCATCTTACGCCCTTTCTGGGCTAACCCAATCAATATCATGCCAATATTACCAGCCACAAACGCTAAAGCCGCGCCCGTAATATGTCCTACACTTATTGTGTTTTCAGGGAATAGCCCCACCACTATAGTGCCTGCGCCAGACAGAACCATACAGGAAAAACCCAAATAATATGGACGGCTCTTACTAAAGCTTTTAGCTATCAATACGGCTCCGACAATGGTTGTCACACCCAACACTACGAACGATCCATTCATTAAGCTGTAGTAAGGCGAGCAAACAAATCGATCGCCATATTGACCACATACCGTATTGCCTAAATCGCTAATTGTATTGTGAGTCCAGCTAAATCCATAAGTCCAAGCTGCGCCACAAATAATTTGAATTACATAGTACTGCAAGCTAAATACCCAAGCTATTTGGCCGATCAAATTTTTCTTCATATGCATTCCTATAGGTTAGCACAAGCAAATATTCTGTATTGTTAATTGCTGGTTAATATTTGATACAATTACTACATGTTAAGTCAAAAAGAGTGGGAAGCGACAATTGCATGGTCAAAGGTTGTAGCTGCATGCGTTATACGTAGAGAAGACGGTAAATATTTACTTGTTCAGGAAGCGCAGTCTAAGGTCTATGGACTATGGAACCTGGCAGCGGGTCATGTTGATAAAGACGAATCTATTGAATCCGCGGCAGTTAGAGAAGCGAAAGAAGAGACTGGGCTAGACGTTGAACTAGTTGATAAGATTGGCATTTGGCACGAGGAAGTGGAAGGGCCAATTCGCCATGCGTTTACAGTGAAGATCATCGGTGGCGAAGTCAGACCACAACCAGACGAAATATTAGACGTTAAGTGGTTTACTTATGATGAGATTACAAAGATGTACAGTGACGGCAAGCTACGTGTCGAATGGATCTTCGAGGCAATCACAATCGTAGATAATCAATCCAGGTGAGCAAAGTCGCCAACCGAAGCCGTTATTGTAGAGAATAAATACATACAATCAGGAGTAAAAAATATATACAAATTAAGCGAACAATCTGGTAGTAACTTTGACTCTAGATTTAAACCAGAACTCAGCCCAAAGCAAATGCTGGCCTTGGGTGTTTTTGGAGGCTGGTACTTAAACGACAACCAAGATGAGTTCCCATCCGATTGGTTCAAAAATGTAAGGTTAAGCAGCGACGGCCCCAACCCTGAACTTAATTACTACGAAGTATCCGCTAGCCAGCCGTTGAAAGTATGGCAAGAAAAGGGCTGGATACATGAAGCCGACCCAAAGGGTTGGTTCCAATGGTATTGTCGTTACTACATGGGCCGGAGGACACCCGAGGAAGACAACCGACAGATAAAAAGATGGGTAGCGATGCGTCGGCACATCGGCCAGATAAAAAAGGGCTGCTACCCAGGCGACCAAACTTGTAGACGCCGCCAGCGCCAGGCACTTCTGCACTGGGCTTATGACAGTAGGGATATATAACTATGCTACGATTATTCTAATGAATATTGCTGTAATTGCCGCAAACGGACGTTCGGGTCAAGCTTTTGTTAAAGCCGCGCTTAAAGCAGGGCATCAAATTCAAGCTGGAGTGCACAATAGTAGTAATTTAAAGCCTCGGGCGGGGTTAACGATACAAGCATGTGATGCAACCCTAGAGCAGGACGTACTAAAACTAGTTGAAGGCCAAGATGCTGTTGTGAGCTTTATAGGTCACGTACGCGGCTCGCCGCCGAATGTACAAACCAACGCTATAAAAACAGTAATATCCGCCATGGACAAGCTTGGCCTTAAGCGCCTTGTCAGCCTAACCGGAA
>JBDTJP010000078.1:0-4562 GCA_039935755.1 Saccharimonadales bacterium (SeqCode) | reverse complement strand
CATATCATCATAGTATCAAAAAATACTTAATTGGAAAGCCTATTTTTACATATGTCGATTTAACAGATTATGTATGGCTACCAGGCACGCTTATATCAAAAACAAAGAGAGACGCTTTCGCGTCTCTCTTTTTCTGGAAGATTTGCACCAACAGATGTGGCCTACTAACTAAATAACTGAGCTGTAACTGAACTATTGAACTTGATCGGCCACACATAATGATAATGTGCTGTATCACTTGATCTTCCTACCTCAGATGATATCAAATTGAACATGCTTAGTCAACACTTTTTTATATATTATTTATAACTATCAGTAACTACACTGGCGGGGCTATACTCACGCCCGTCTTTAGCCGCTGTGTCACGTATAAAACCAGCAATGCTTGGGGCAATCTTCTCCCTCCAGGTAGACCCGCTAAAGAGTCCATAATGCCCAATACCAGGTACTAATGAACGACGGTGTCTATCGGGGCTAACGCCAGTCATCCAATTATGCACAGCTATCG
Source organism: Saccharimonadales bacterium (SeqCode) (assembly GCA_039935755.1). Lineage (GTDB taxonomy): Bacteria > Patescibacteriota > Saccharimonadia > Saccharimonadales > JBDTJP01 > JBDTJP01. The sequence continues at coordinate 4,054 of JBDTJP010000078.1, read as the reverse complement.
TCTGGCCGGGTGCAGAAATATCGTCATTTTCGCCTTCTACCGTATAAACAGCCGTGCGTGTAATTTTGCTTGGGTCAACTCTGTGGTCACCATAGTAGAAATTTCCCTTTGCCAATTGGTTTTCTTGGAATATCTTACTAACAGTTTCTAAGTAGAATTTTCCGTCCATGTCGGAAGATGAAAAATATTCCTGATAAAAATCGAGACCGCGCTGCGCTTTATCATCATTACCTTTACGTAAATCATTATAAATATCGGTAAATTTCTGTATGTGATTCGACATATTCATACCCATGAAACTCGCAACCTGCTGGTTACCAGAATACACAAGTCGGCCATTTGCTGCCTTAGAAACAACCGTTTTTTGGAACCATTCAATAGGATGTTTCTTGGCAAACTTTGTCACGACTGTCGGTGCCGCTTCAGTATCGAGCGGTCCGCCCATTAATGTCATAGTGCGAGGTTGGCTCGACGGGTCGGTCTCGGCAAGGTGTGAGACAGCCGCAAGGACTGGGACTGTCGACTGACAAACAGCGACAATATTTACATCTGGCCCAATCTTCTTAATAAAGTCTTCGAGGTACGCTATGTAATCATCCAGCCCAAACTTTCCCTCGCTCAAGGGCACATCGGCGGCATTTCCCCAGTCAGTAATATACACGTCTTGGTCTGGTAGTAGCGCCTTAACGGTGTCACGCAGTAGCGTAGCATTATGGCCGGACATCGGTGCAACAATAAGTACTGGCGGGTCATTGCGCCCTTCTACCTCGCGCTTAAAGTGTAGTAGCCGGCCAAACGGTAGGTCACACCCGTCAATTATCTCTTCGCTCACGGCAACCTCGTTACCATCAATCACTGTTTTATCTAGTCCAAATGCCGGCTTAGCAAAATCGTCCATGGCAAACTCGGACATCTTCATAAGCGCACGGTTGTGCGATTTAGGCATTTCGGTCAAAAAGTCAGGTGCGCCCATAGCACTAGATGTATCGAGAACCATTCGGTTCGCGATTAGTAATTGCTGGAGCCCAAAGTTACCGAGTTTACGCGCTGCATCGGCGTACCAGTACATAGGACCGAGCATCGAATTGTGAGCTGTGGAGTTGCTGAAATCTAATGTAGGTGTATCTTTAGTAGGTGCAAGGTCTCTCATATCATTAATATTGTAGCACTTTCATATAATAAAAAAACGTCGTGCAGAATATCTCTACCTTTTTACATGACCAGACGGACTAGTTCGTATTTGGTTGATCGTTGTTCAACATCAACAAACGTAGCTCAAAACCACCGCGTTTAGCCCTTTTTTCATCTTGGACTTTCGTAACTTGCTCGGGAGTAAAGCCCTTGAGCCGGGCTATAGTATCTAGTACTTCCCTAAGGTCGGCCATCTCTTCAAGTAGGTTTGAGTCGGTGTCTGATGCCGCGAGTTCTCCGGCTTCTTCAGTAGCTTTCTTTTTTAGATATCCAAAAAATTCATCTTCGGCAAGTGTCCTAAATGGAGCTTCTCCGCCATTTTGCTCAATAATCTCCGGGATTTTATCGCGCACAAGTTTAGGGTATTCATTCTCTAAGGGTAAATTCGTGATTGTGTGCTCATATGTCATAAAGATAGTATAGCAAAATATTGTTGAGCAGAAATCGTAACCCTAGCCCTGTGAACCAGAGTTGCTACGAATAAAAGCCTTAATAGCCTCAGCGTCGTTTGGCAAAACCGTAAAGCCACCGAGCGACTTTTCTTCAATTCCTTGGAAGCGTTCTTGGCGAGCTGGAACAAACCCTAACGCTTCACGGATCGTTGGTTCAAACTTAACTGGTAGCGCAGTAGACATACAAACTATCGGCACGCCATCTTCTTTTTTAGTACGGGCGACGGTCACAGCATCTGCCGTGTGAGGGTCAATTACAATGCCACTCTGCCACTGTGCCCACTGAATAGATTCGAGTCGATCACTTGCTGTTGATACACCGCTGTCAAAACCTCGCGTGCGGAGTACCGAATCAGCCAAGCCGACATCTTTAAAGCCTACTTTGCCAGTTTTCTCAAACTGATCCATGTATGCACGAACCTTTTCGGGACTTCGGCCAACAACATCATAGAGTAATCGTTCGTAATTTGAAGCTACTGTAATGTCCATAGATGGACTCGTTGTGATCTTAGCGCTTGCAGGCTTATCGTAACTTCCTGTTTGAATAAGTGTGTCAACGACACTATTTTCGTTAGTCGCAACAATGAGCCGCCTAATTGGGACGCCCATTTGCTTCGCGATATACCCGGCTAGCACGTTGCCGAAGTTTCCGGTAGGCACGACAAAATCTATAGGTTTGCCCACTTCAGTTCCCACCACTTGCAGGTATCCGGCGACATAGTAAGGGACCTGTGACGCGATTCGGCCCCAGTTAATAGAGTTCACTGCCCCTAGTTTAGAAAATTCTTCGTCTTGCTTAATGGCCTTTACAATATCCTGACAATCATCAAACCGCCCCGGGATACTAATGTTAAATATATTACCTCCAGAAAGCATGCCCATTTGAGCTTTCTGGAAATCACTCATACCTATTTCTGGACTTAACATAAATAGGCTAAGGTTTTTTAAGCCTTTCACTGCGGCCTCGGCGGCTGAACCCGTATCACCTGATGTAGCACCAAGCAAAACAAGACTCTCACCGCGCTTGGCTAGCACATACTGCATGTCTTGGCCGAGTGGCTGTAAGGCCATGTCCTTAAACGCCGCCGTTGGGCCAAGAGATAATTGCTGAATAAAAAAATCGTCATCAATTTCACTAACTGGCGTCAAGTTACCATTTCCCGCATCGGGGAACTTATCTGCACTAAACGCATTTTGTGCAAGCGTCGCTTGTTCGCCCGTACTTATCTCGTCGCCTAAAAATAAGCCCTTAACATATCGAAAGATTTCAACATATGGTTTACCAACCAGCGACGCTAGGGCCTGGTAGTCAATTTGCGGGTAATCAACCGGCACATATAACCCTTTGTCTGGGGCTAGCCCTTGCAGCAGCACGTCATTATAAGAGTGCTGAGTTGCAGATACATCTCTAGTACTTACGTATAAACTCATAGGTAAATTATATCAGACTATAGACGATAAGGTTCGCTATAGCGTCAGTGCTCAAAGTACGTTAAAAAACTTTAGAATTCACTGTCGCCGTTGGCAAGGTCCGTATAGCGTTTATAGCTAGTTCTAAACTCGCGGGCTGCAAGTTTCACATAACTATCATACGCAGCTCTAAACTCGTGGGCTGCTGCCGGGTCGTGTGCAACATCTAACAGACTACGAGTCCTGAGATTAGGTTTCTCTGCGGTAAGGTCTTCTTCGCTAAGGCGGGACAAGACAAATAGCTGGTCCTCGGTTAGGTCAGGCGCTTGCTCGTGTGCTGGAACTCCAACTTTAGGTGTTTCCATGGTCTGGTTCTCCAATTAATATCTATATATTAACGTTATTATAGAATGCTATTGTCATAATGTAAATATCTGGCAGTTCTTTCTTAACTCAAAGTGTATTACCTTGAGTACCGTATTTGGGCCGACGTCTTTATAGTAGTAGTTACTATACGTCTTACACGTTTCAGTGGCCAAGCACGTTGGTATACAATAGGTGGGTGGCAATAATTCTTATCCATTCTTCCAAAACAATGCGGACCGATGCAAATATTGCCGCAAAATACCAAGCACCGAAGCTACTTAATAAAGCTTCTGAGTTAATGGCGTACATAGTAAAACTCACGCCAAAACAGCTTGAAAAGCCGATGCACTTATCACCCGCGTTAGCTGTTAAAACACATGCACTTTTAGCTGCATGGTCGGCAGATTCACCCTACCAAATATCAGCTATCGATGCATTTTTAGGCGACATCTACAGTGGCCTGCGTGTTTCACAGTTAACCGCCGAGCAGCGTCAATATGCCAACCAGCATTTATATATTCTTTCTGGCTTATATGGCATGTTAAAACCGCTTGATACTATTTGTCCATATCGTTTAGAAATGGGCTACCGATTTGCCGACGAACCGTTCAAAAGCCTGTACTCGTTTTGGGGTG
>JBDTJP010000077.1:0-3654 GCA_039935755.1 Saccharimonadales bacterium (SeqCode) | reverse complement strand
GACGGGTAAGTTTGCCGGTACTGGTTAGCTTAATTCGCTTAGCAGTGCCCTTATGGGTCTTCATTTTTGGCATTTACTTGCTCCTTATTACGATGCTCAGGTTACGACCTGCCATCACTGGTTTCTGTTCGAGTATTGCGTCTTCTTCGAGTAGCGTCATGACCTTGGTGATTAAATCATAGCCAAGTTCACGGTGAGCCATCTCTCGTCCCCTGAAGAATATAAGAATTTTGACCTTGTGGCCTTCTGACAAGAAGCTGCGAATTTTACGCAACTTAATTTCAAGATCGTTGGCGCCAATCTTCATACCGAATCGCATCTGTTTCAGCTCAACTGCTTTATTACTGCGGCGATTCTTTTGTTGCTCTTTCACCTTCTGATATTGGTATTTGCCCCAGTCAACGACTTTGACAACAGGTGGGTCGGCATTCGGTGAGATCTCTACGAGATCTACGCCTGCTTCCTCGGCGACTTTGAGCGCGTCTTGACGCGACATAATGCCGAGTTGCTCTCCACTTGCACCAATAACACGAAGCTGACTTGCACGGATTGCCTCGTTAATATGAATTGATGTGTTGATGCTACTCTCCTTCTTCTGTGAGTTACTTAGATTTTGCAGTTACTCGACTTCTATCTTAACAGATGTAGAGATAAATATCAAGTGGTCTTGCGGTACTGTAATGCTTCGGCAAGATGGGGGATCGTTATGGAATGTTCGCCGTTCAAGTCGGCAATCGTGCGAGCTACTTTGATAACTTTAAAATAGCCACGAGCACTAAGTTTTAATTTGTTTGCCGCAGTGTCAAGGAATTGTTTCGTATTTACATCAAGTGGTGCAAATCGCTTAACTTCTTCGTTTGTTAAAGAATTGTTGCTTTTCTTACTACTACCATATCTGTTGGATTGTAATAGTCGTGCTTTATAGATATTCTCTCTTGCTATACTGTGTTGTTTTTTAGACGACGAGTTTGAAACAAGCAGTTGAGTGTGCGGGATGCGAGAAACAGTTACTATCATGTCGATTCTATCCAACAATGGCCCAGAAAGTCGTTTTTGGTACGATAATATTTGCGTCATGCTACAAGTGCACTCATGTTCAGCGTCGCCATAATATCCGCATGGACACGGGTTCATTGTCGCGACAAGCATAAAGTCTGCCGGGTAGGTAACTTGACTATTTGCTCTAGATACAGAAATAACTCGATCTTCGAGCGGCTGGCGCAGCGCTTCGAGGACATTACGGGGATATTCAGGAATCTCATCAAGAAACAAGACGCCTAAATGGGCAAGGCTAATCTCACCAGGCTTTGGCTTAGTCCCACCTCCAACAAGGGCGACCTGGCTAGAGGTGTGATGGGGCGATCGAAACGGTCGTTTGTCGGCGACTGTATCGATCAGTGTTCCTTTAAGGCTATGGAGCTTAGTGACCTCAAGGCGCTCTTCTGGCGTCAGTGGGGGAAGCAGATCGTTAAGCGTTTTAGCTAACATTGTCTTACCGGCACCAGGTGAGCCACTTAGGAGTATGTTATGGTGGCCGGCCGCTGCAATAATGAGGGCCCGCTTGGCTTGTTCTTGCCCGTAGACATCATCAAGACAGTGGCTTATGTCATCGTTGGAGCCCTGGGTTGCCTCCTCTAGAGCCTCAGCTGGCTGGATGACAACTTCCTTCTTAAGGTGCAGGTAGAGGGCCTTCAGAGAGCTAATACCGTAGATACTAATTCCTGTAACAAGCAATGCCTGTGCTACATTTGCATCTGGCAAGTAAACCGCTGTGAAGCCAGCCTTTTTGGCGGTTTCAGTAATCGTGATAGCGCCAGATACGGGGCGAACACTCCCGTCTAGTGCGAGTTCGCCAGCAAAAACGGCTCCATCGAGCTCTTTTTGGCGGAGTTGTCCGCTAGACGCTAGGAGTGCGAGCGCAATAGGTAAGTCATAGTGGGTACCGTCCTTGGGGAGTTCAGCAGGTGCTAGGTTAATTGTGATACGCCTAGCTGGGTATTCAAGCAGGGAGTTCGAGATAGCGCTCCGGACGCGCTCTTTGGCCTCATCGATAGCTTTGTTCCCGAGGCCAACGATAGATAGGCTTGGTAGGCCTTTCGTAAGGTCACTTTCAACCTCAATAAGGTGGCCGTCGAAGCCGATAGGTGCAACTGAAATAACTTTACATACGCTACCCATAGTACGGTATAGTAAACCACATCTGGTGCACATCTGTAAACATGGTATAATAAGCATACACTCGTGGGGCTGATTTAGCTTTCGACGTGAGGATCTTAATATATCATCTTGCACAACGACCACTGACGTAATCAGTATATTTAGTTGCAAACACATTTGCACAGCAAGTGAAGAGCTTTTTCGCTCCTTCATTTGCGCCAGTCTTAGCTTAAGTTAAGACCACGTATCAGTTAGCGACCTACAGGTAGCTATGCGTGTTATATTTCAGTAGGGGCGGCATACGCTGGCATTGCACCGGCATATGCTCTAATTATTGCAATCCGCAAAAGAGTTTTCTTGGTCTCTTCTAAGATACTAATGCGGTAAAACAAGCGAACGAGACTATGTGTGTAGACGGATGATAGATTACCTCGCGGACCCGGGGGCAGTTCCCGGCAGCTCCACCAATAGTGCTTTTGAATACCCTGGAAGAGGGTATTTTTAGTAGGAAAACGCTAATAAAAAACAAGCACCTGCGAGTAGTGCTTGTTTTTATTGTGGAGTTTTTTCGATTTTTTGTTTTTGGTCCCTGTATAATTTTTTTACTCAGGAACTACCCCTATAATATGCTGTAAAACCGCTAATGTCAATAACCTTTTTAGATATTATGACAGTAAAAAATACCACGTTTTTTGATATCATGTTAGATTATTGACCCTACTTTTCAGTAGCACGTGTCGGTGTGAGGCTCTGATGAGCCTCGTTGCCCAGGCGTGGGTAGTTGAATACTAAAATGCACGCACAAAGGCCATGAGTATCACCGTCGAGTATTAGGAGGGCGTTCAAAACGACGAATTAGGTGACTTACGATGACCGACATTCATAGTGGGTTCTTTGTCTAACCCCCATATATGGTCGAACCTGAAATATACCCGTGATGATTAGACCTAGATATGCGCTGTAGCGGTCTAAGCGACCTAACAAGGGGACGGAAATCGCTAGCAAAGCCTAGAGCTTTGTCATGGCATGCTGTAGTCGATAGCACAATAGCATTAACGGCTACGATCATTATTTAAACGTTGTAATCTTATTGCGTAGCAGGTATTGTATCGTCCATGTGTGCCGTGATTAAAATGTATGAATTTGTTGCCTGCAGCATGGTAGCCAGTAAAACTACCATGTGGAAACGCATACTTGGTTTTAGAATTCAGGCACCTTGACTCAAAAATGAGCTTTTCTAGTTGGTTGAAGAAAGATAACGATTATTAATTTGTTTACAAATTTCTAAATCGATGCGTGAAGAGCTTGTAGGGAGTTGGCATATTTTACCGAAATGAGCGCTAGACAATTGTTGCCTATTGAGCACAGAACTACTCCAACTAGTAGTTAGATTAGTCCTTATTAAACAACGAAAGCGTTCTAACATAGAATAGGTACGGAGTCTCTTTGTTCTTTATAGTTACGTCTTACGATCAAGGTTTAAACGATTCTTCCTGA
>JBDTJP010000076.1:0-5235 GCA_039935755.1 Saccharimonadales bacterium (SeqCode) | reverse complement strand
GATTTTTACCAAGGTAACTTGTTGGAGACAGTACCTATCAACATTGCTAATCCATACATTGTGGCCTGCAACCTGCCCTACGTGCCGGATAGCTTTAACATAAACGAGGCGGCTGGCCATGAGCCTAGACATGCGATTTTTGGAGGCGCCGATGGTCTCGACCTATATCGGAATCTATTTGCGCAAATAAATACGCTTAAACAGCGTCCAGACTACGTCATAACCGAATCTATGCCGCCACAACACGAGTCTTTGTTATCTATAGCTAGTAACCACGGATATGAACTTGTTAAATCCGATGACTTTATCCAAGCCTTTAAGCAACTAAATAAGTAGAAGTTTTTAAATTAGTTCTGTGCCTGCGGGGCGTCGCCGAGAGTAACCTTGATAGTTATATCCTTACCGTCTCTTACCACTGTAAGTGAAACTTTATCGCCAACCGACTTACGACCAATCAGTGATGTAACACTGTTGTTTTCGTCTATAGTAGTGCCGTCAATCTTTGTAATGATATCTTTTTCTTTAAGGCCAGCTTTTTCGGCCGGACTGCCAGGCAAAATAGAGGGCTGACCATTCTCGCTAGGCGGCAAGTATGCTCCACGCTTGGTGTTTAAGTTAAACCTGTAGGCATAATCGTCTGTCAATGAAACATATCTAATGCCTAGGTATGGCCGCTCGAGCTTGCCTTTGGTGAGTACGCTTTTTACTAAACCTTTAATGTCGTTTATTGGAATTGAAAAACCAATGTTTTGGGCCGAACCACCAGCCACCGCTGTGTTTATGCCTATAACCTCACCACTAATATTAAGCAGTGGCCCACCAGAGTTACCTTCATTTATAGCTGCGTCTGTCTGGAACAAGTTCTGCAAAGATTCACTACTACCAGAACCACTTGAATCACCAGCCTGAACACTGCGGCCATAGCCCGAAATAATACCGCTGGTGACAGTGTTTTGGAACTGCCCTAACGCGTTACCGATAGCAACTACCTTGTCGCCAACTTGGACTTTGGCGGAGTCGCCGAGTGTAGCTTTGACGAGCTTTTTACCTTTGGTGTCCTTTATCTTTAAAAACGCTACATCGAGCGAATCACCTTCGTTAGTTCGGCCGACAACTTCAACATCATCAATCTGGGTTCCGTCAGATAGCGTCACACTAACGCTGCTCGTCCCGGCTGGTACAACGTGGCGATTAGTCACAATATAGCCGTCTTCGCTTATTATAATACCGGTGCCAGCGCTCTGCTCCGCGGCGGCACCACTGCTAAAACCGAACATATCTTGAGTAGGCGCAGACTTACTCGTAACATTCACCGAGACGACGCTAGGCGCTACATTCTTAGCTATAGAACTGATCAGCTGACTCTCGCTTAAAACTGACTTTTGGTTAGCGCTACTTACTAACGGGCTAGAGCTAAACTCAGCCTGGTTCTTGCTAGCCAAGTATCCACCACCGAATCCGGCCAGAGCACAGGTCATAACTAGAAGTAAAAACGAAGCTATCCTCTGCCGCTTGGGGTCACTGACGCGCGATTTATGCGAGGATTTAATTTCAGTTGATTTTGTTGATTTGTCGTTCATCACACCCCCTATTTAACAAAAATTTACTGTGAAGTCACTGAGTATTAGTCTACGCCTCAAAGCGTTTTGTCGCCCCAGTCAGAAAAGACTAGCACAACTATAATCACAGCTAACATAATAAACACTATCTGGCGACGGTACAATAACGACAATCTGTCTGTTTCCTTTAGGTAATACAACCCACCCAGGCTGAATCCTAATACCGTCAAGAATAATGTAGGCTGGGCCACGACGCTGTAGTACAGCAACCAATGAGAACTTAGCCAGGCTAATCCAGCTGCAAAATAACTCCATGTACGAGCGTACATTGGCACGTATGGTTCGTCAAAACTGGTCAGGAAATGGCGGGCTGCCATGTAACAAATAACCCAGACAGCCAAAACTATCACTGCGGTTGACGCGGCCGGCCAGCCTAGGAATATAGCCATAAGGCCGTAGGTTTGGCCTATAAAGGCCTGCGCCGATACGCTAAACATACTGCGCCCGGGTTTTACAAACACCTGCCAAATCATAAACAATGCGACCCAAAACAGCTGTAACCAAACCATACGCGTGTGCGTCATGAACACTATGGTTGATAGACTAACCATTATGTCGACAGCGTTAGCTCGTACGATAGCTGGCCAAAAGTGTGGGCGAACCGCAAACATGCGCCACTTACTGATTAAAACAACGGCTACAGCAAATGCGGCAACGTCTATGCGCACAAATATGAATACCAAAGCGGGCATAAGCGCACTTAAAAATACATGAACAACGTGTGCATATCCCTTGGTAGGTTTAAATTTAGCCGCCTGAATTCGCATCTTGTCCTAGTATTATAACAAAGTCTGCATTATTAGGATTAATTGTGCTGTCGGGCATGGTTGTGGTGGCCGATACACCGAAGCGTGTTTCTAGATAATGCTTGGTGTATTTCTTCTGTCCGTTAGTGCGATCGACTATAATCGTCTTGGTGTAATTACTAGTTGGGGCGTTATCTACGGTTCCGACAGTGTAGCCAAACGATTTTAGTTCGGTGGCCTTCTTTGTAGCTAGACCCGGCGTTTCAGTACCATTGTAAACTGCAACTGTGGCGTTCTCTTTGGCCAAGAATCCATCTCGAAGTGCGTTCCTGACATAGTTCTGTATATCAGTGTAATCAGTCAGCCCGGCTTTGGGGCGAACTATAGATTGGCCATTGATCATACCAGTGGTAACAAATTCATTTGGTGGATCTGCCAGTCCTATAGAAACGACACTGTTGCTATCTATCCCTTTGCCAATTTCATAAAGGCGCATAACCTCGCTCAGCGACATGTTGGCGCTAATGTGATTACCGAAAGCGTCGATAAGCTGAGACACCTTAACTGGGTTAGAGAATGTCCCGAGAGATAAAACCTTGTCTTTAAGCGCAAGTATAAGCTTGCGCTGACGCTCTGCCCGGTCAAAGTCGCCTCTACTGCTAGTGTGGCGAGAGCGTGCGTAAAACAAAGCTCTCTGGCCGTCGAAATGCTGCTGACCCTCTTGCACATTCAACGTATAGTTTTGGCGAGTTGTTTCATCCCATAGTCTTTCATAAACAGCACCGTCCTTATCTACGTTTATATCTACACCTCCAACGGTGTTAATTGCCTGCTCAAAAGCTTTAAAATCTACCATTAGGTGGTAATGAATAGGTATACCCATGTCTCTTGTAACCTGCTTCTCAATCGCGCTAAAGCCAATGTTTTCAGCATCACTACGGCTCGATCCGTTGGCTAAGGCTTCATTCTTAGCATCAGCGAATACGGCATTGATCTTGGTGTTCGAAGCAGTTGGCGTATATAAATCACGTGGAATACTCAGAATAGCTGCTTTTTTTTGAACTGGATCAATACTAGCTACTAAAATTGTATCTGTTAGATCAGCTCCGTCATGGCCATCACCACCCCTACCAAGTAGCAATATATTAACGCGGCCGTCACCCTCACCCTTAAGCTTACTGGGGTCGACGTTATCCTGCAAGGCTGCAGCACCGCCCCCGCCCTTAAAGATTGAATGTAGCTTTATGTAGCCCTTGGCAAACAAAAATCCTACAATCAAAATTATAATAACCGCGAAAGTCGCTACGGTTCGTTTAATTTTTTTACGTCGGGAAAGATGATGTTTAGATTTTGCACCTGACGCAGGCAAGGTTAGATCGATTACTCCGCGCGCATCCCTCTGTGGATTACGCCCTGTTGTACGTGCTGCTGGGCGGCGAGCTCCGGGTTGTGGGGTAGCGTGGAACCCATTACCACGCTTAAAGTTATCTACAGACTTAACGCCTCCTTGCCCTTTGTCCCCAGCAGAAATACGGTGAGGCTTAAATCGATTCGAAGAATTAACCGCAGGCCTAACAGGTCTACCGCCGAGCATACCGTCAAATGATTGACGGCCTTTTCGTTGATGTTTTGGTGAGTTATTTTGAAAATTTTCCATACGTTAATGTCGCTGATTTAGTATACCGTTTATGGCTTATAAACCGAAATACTGTCACGATTACTAAAACTACGTTATAGTATCTAAACGAAATGCAACAAGAACCTAGTATACCAGCTGAATCCATGAATCAGAATCCAGATATAAAAGATGCTGGAATGCGCTCAGGTAAATCTAATGGTGGGGGCTGGAAAAGCGCACTATCAACCATAGCCATATTAGTAGCAGCACCTATAGTTGCCCTTATACTCATAACCTTTGTATTCCAATCATATGAAGTTGACGGGCCAAGCATGGAGTCCACACTCCAGAACCATGACCGATTAATCGTATGGAAAGTTCCTCGCACAATTGCCCGTATTACTAATCACTCCTATGTTCCACACCGCGATGACGTGATTGTGTTCATCAAACGAGGTTTATACGAATCTGGCGGCAGCCAAGAGAAGCAACTAATAAAGCGCGTTATCGGATTGCCTGGCGACAGAGTGGTTGTATCTGAAGGTAAGGTTACGCTTTATAACAAACAACACCCAAATGGCTACAACCCAGACATAGACCACGCATTTACTGACAATATTGCTGCAATTACCAATGGCGACGTCGATCTTGTAGTGCCTGAAGGTCAAATATTTGTTTGTGGGGATAATAGGCCTAACTCGCTCGATTCCCGTGCATTCGGGACAGTGCCCGTTAATGACATCGTAGGCAAGCTCACGATTCGTATATTCCCTGTTAATACATTCAAAAGCTTTATATAAAAACTAGGGTAGCTTTTTGTACAACTCGTTAAGCTCTCGGTCGTTTTTAAAGTAAAGTTCCAGCTTACCGCCCCGGGCTGTGTGGTGGATGGTTACTTTAGTACCGAGTGCCCGGCCTAGCTTCTTAGTTTCAGTGGTTTCTTTTACTGCTCTTTCTTTTACTGCCACTTTAGTTTTGAGACCCTCTTTGTGTGCTGTTACAAACTGCTCAGCCTGTCGAACCGACCAAGCCTGTTTGATTATTAGACCCAGCAAGTCCTCTTGTAGTTTCGGGTGATTCTTTAAGGACAGGATTGTTCTAGCATGGCCCTCGGTTATACTACCATTGCTCAAAGCCTCCTGAGCCGAAGCCGGTAATTGCAATAAACGCACAATATTATTAACAGTCGGCGTAGCCTTGCCAAGCTTCTTGGCTATTTCAGGGTATCCAGTATTGAATTGTTGGTGTAAAT
>JBDTJP010000075.1:0-13911 GCA_039935755.1 Saccharimonadales bacterium (SeqCode) | reverse complement strand
TCATATCAAGCTGACACTGTATTGTACGCGACTGACTCCAAGGCCACTGCCGGCATGGTTGATATAAGAGCGTTCGTAGATAGCAAAGATTACTTGGTGCGCACTGTTAGCCAATCACCTACTTATTTGCTCGACATGGCCCAGTTTAGTGACCACATGTACATAGCGGTTGGTAGCGCTACGGACGGCCGTGTATTTATATACAAAGACGCGCTCAAGGCTTTAAACAGTAAACCCGATGTACTGCCATTACCTAGTAGGGCTCTTGTAGAGCCGAATCCTGAATATGTATCCTTCTCGGCGATTGCTCGTTTTATATCCGTGCAGAGCGGCAGTAAGTTGGCGGTATTTGATGCCGAGACTGGGCGCCAGTTCAAATATGATACTAAACTATCGTTAGTCCCTGGCCAAAAAGCAGTTTGGATGGATGGCCACAGGCTGACGCTTGTTGATACCAATAACAAGCTTAATGTTTTTGATTTTGACGGCACAAATCAACAGACTCTAAACGCCGCCCTTCCAGCCTTCCAGCCGTTCTTTGACCGAGATTACAACGTTTTATATACGGTTGCTCCAGGCGAGGCTGCGCCAGCCCTAGCTCAGCTTAATCGTACTCGTCTCAAGCTTTTGCCAGCTGGTCAGTCCGAATAGTGCTAACGATTACGGCCTAGCAAGGGTCTACGCGATGGCGGGCTAGCAGTATAGTGAATGGGCTATATTAAGCCACGATCTTTAAGCGTTCTCTGTACGATTGATACCCTTTCCTGGACGCTTACTGGGGGTAGTGGGACTATTTTAAGCTCAGACTCCTTATACGCTCTTTCAATAGCCTCATGGGTATGGAGCGCTTCTTCCGTAGTCTCTCGCCTTACTCTCGTCATCTTATATTCTTCCAGTGGTTGGCAAATTAGCGCAAAACTGTACCGGGCTAGCCATATTCTAAGCTGGACGTCGGGGATTAAATCTTCAAAGCCGTTTATACGCCCGTAGGCTATATTATCAACTAAACTACGGTCTAGAAAAGCTATTTTTGCCCAAGAAGGAATTGCGGTTTCGAGTCGTTCCGACTCCGCAATGGCCTTCGGTGCGAATTTAGGGTAGTCGAGCCAAGGTACGTGCGGCTCGTAATCATCATGTGTTGCCTCAAATGATAGTTCACGATCAATTACTTGTGTTGCTGGCTCTTGGACAAAGTAGGCCTGGGGAAAGGTTTCTTCCAATGCTTCGACCAGCGTTGTCTTGCCCGTCCCTGGTCCACCAGAAATAGGTATTTTTATCATCTCGCATATATCCTTGTAAGCTGTTGTAAATCTTTCCAATGGTGGGTTGGCCTTGGGCCATATGGGTCTAGTGGGTCTTCCCCGACCAAGGCAGTCTTCATCCCAAGGGCCATAGCAGCGCCGATGTCAGCGTCTTGGTCGTTGCCTACGTAGATACTTCGTTCTGGATTAACACCAAGCTTACCAAGTGCGATTGCTAATGGTTCTGGATGAGGCTTGCGTCGTTTTACGTTTCCTGCTCCAACTATCACATCAAATGAATCGCCAAAGCCATGCAAATCAAGTACGCGCCCAAGTGATATCGGGCCTCTAGTTGTCACTAGGCCTGTCGCCTTGCCACTATCGCGCATGGCTTGTATGACTTTTTTTGATTGTGGCGGAGCATAAAACAAATTGTCAAATTTCCCTGTAACTCTACCGTTAGCTTCCATGAAATCATCCACTGTCATATTACTAGAATTACGAATGTTATGTTCGGTAACTATTGCTTCCACCATTTTGCCAAAATCATGAACATTAGAGTAAGTTTTAATATCTTCTTCCGAAAATCCTAACTTAAGCTCGCTGCAGATAGCAGTTAATTTTGCAACTACTTCGTCCTTGGCCCCAAAGTGGAGCGTGTCATCGAGGTCAAATAGTACGGCGTCAATGCTGGTTGACTCGTCTAATACCCCTCGTTTTAGTATAAGCTTGGCCGCATGCCAACCTAGGACTGACTCGCGGGCCTTTTTGCCAGCAACACCTACGTATGTATCCGGCGTAATGGTTATAACCCGATCTTTTAATTCACCATCAGGCAAGGCTTCGTCAATTACTTTACGAATGCCTTCTAAATCAAGCTTTTTGCCTTGAGTTAGGGACACCACCTTATCGTAGGCCTCTGGGTCACCAGATACTCGACCGGCGGTTTGAACTAATTCGCTAAGAACCTCCGCGGATTGGTTAAGGGTTTCTATTGATGCTGCTTCGTCAACAGCTAGGCGATCTAGCTGTACGGCAAAGTAGTTATAGCCAGCAACGACACGGCCAATGATATCACCGTACGCTCGTTGCCAACCATGGTCTGACAAATCGCGTTCATGGCGACTAGCAACCAGTCCCTCCGGTGCTCGGCTTACTAAAGCAATAGCTTGCTCAAACAGCGATTCGGCATTTTCTAGTCTCCAGGGATTAATCTTATGTGACATTGTAGAAGAACCTTTTTCGCCAGCAACGAGTTTTTGAGTCAAATTGCTACCCAGAATTTGTAGCCATACATTGTCTGTAGCGTCTTTACCAACTAGCGCTAGCCTTGATATGGTTGTCAGCAGATCGGTTACGGCTAAATGGTCGTTTCTTTGGTTTTCTACAGGTGCGTAGGTAAAGCCCATGCTTTCAACAAAATCTTTAGAGTAAGCGTCGTAGTCAAAATCTGGGAATAACACGGTCATTGGGTTGTGGTTTCCAACTGCGCCACTAAATTTGCCACTTAGACGTGCGCCATCGAGTTCTTCTGCTACCTCGGTGATATTAGAGAGTAGATAGCCAAATTGCTTCCCAACGGTGGTTGGAGAAGCCTTTTGGGCGTGAGTGATTCCGAGGGTTGGAGTGTCTGCATAGATAGTAGCTAGGTGTGCTAAACGTTCGGCAACACGACTTATGGAAGGAACTATTACTTGGTTAGTGGCGTCACGAAGCATTAGGTTATAAGCTAGATTATTGGTATCTTCGGAGGTCATCCCAAAATGAACCCATTCTTTTAAGTGCCCTAGGTCCCGTTCGTCGAGTAGTTCCGCCAGGTAAACTTCTACGGCTTTAACATCGTGTTCTAGTGGTGGTGTTCCTTTGTAGCCTAAGTGGTCTAGTTTGATAACGACGTCTGAGTCAAACACCTCTGGGCTATACAGGCTACGGAGTGTTTCCTTCTCCGGTTCAGAGATTTCAATTTCTAACGGTCCATACTCTGCTAAGTTTATTAGAGCTTCTACTTCTATCTCTGCGCGGTAGCGGTGTAAAGCGCCCTCGGAAGTTATACCGTCTAACTCCCAGTTAAATGGCTTCTCGCGTCCCGCGAGTACAGTCCCTTGGTTAAGGCTGTCCAAAACGAGTTGCTCTGGGTCTGGATGGTTCGCTAGAGGGTTATATGCTTCTGGCGAGTTGCTGTACTGGTTTAGTATTTCGGCTGACACGCTAACTCCTTATATGACTGTCTAAACTATATATTTAACAGATGTGCAATGCAAGCATATGCAATTATGGTTTAATATATAGGGCTACATATCTCTTGACGTGGCTAGGATGTCAGCCAGCTAGTAAACCTATGCCATAGAGACACTGAGTTACTTGGTAATACAGCTGGCTCGGGGGCGTTTTGGGTGTTCTTTACGCTACTGGCTACGTTAGCGGCCGGATCTGGGCTGATTTGTTCACCGGTTACGACTAGGCGGTTTAGGCTCGTTCCTGGTGGGTCACAGGTGATTAGGCTAAATGTCGCTGGCTTGCCGTAGTCGTAGTTAAGTATTCCAACTTCGGATGGCTTTACTACCTTTTTATCAAAGACTCTATAAACGTACTGCTTGCCGCCCTTTTGGAGCATGAATGTGTCGCCTGTTTCCAGACGTTTTAGTAGGACGAAGGCAAATTTGTACTGGCCTTTGTTTAAGATGTTGTTGCTTGAGTGGCCAAATATAGCGCCATTACCCTTTTCGCCGGGGTTGGGTGTGGTTGCGTAGTGCACGACACCACGTTCAAGTGCTGATTGGATCTCGTTGTCGCCAATAGATGGTTCGTCATACACAACCGGTATCTCGACGTTTATTTTAGGAATTATAATTTTGGGGTCAGGGCCAACATCGGTACCACTTGCATCGAAAATAATAGGCGTACTACTTACAGATTTACTTGGTGATATGAACGGTGCAATGAACCTTTCGTTGAACAGTCCAAATATGAATATAAAAACTACAATAAAGCCACAGCCAATGCCAAATAGTAGTGATTTAAGGTGGCCACCCCGCTTTGAATTCGGCTTTGCGATACGATTTAATAACTGCTTTTTTATGTCGTCGCCAGTGCGTTTGTCTTCTTTTGGGGCTGCGTTGCTTTGAGTTTTACTGGCGGGCGTTTTGGTATTCTTTGCATCTTCGATGGCTCGCAGTTTAGGGTTGTCGCCGCGGTGGCTGTAATCATCGTAAAATTCTTGCCAGACCTCGTGTTTTTCGGTGTCGGGTAGATCTTCGTAGTATCTGTGCCAAGCTGTTTGGATATCGGCAAGCGAGCGGCCGGAGTGGCTAAGATCATACATAAATTTTTGGTGTTTTGAGCGCCTAGCACCGGCGACCTCAGCCTCGGCTAGTTGTTCGCGTATGTTTGGTTCATCACCGTATAGCTTTAGTAATTTTTCGCGTACTAAATCTGCCGCTTTATTAGGGCTTGTTGATTCTTCTGGTTTGTTGTCGGTATCTTCGTCCATATGCGCTTATGCTGGTATAGCACCTACTATTATAGCTGATATTGAATTAAGCGACTGGTTAATTTGCTGTCTCTGTACTTTTTACCATTTATTTAAGCTTTTGTAATCTAAAAGAACCCCATACGGAGTTCTTTTAGATTGCGTTGATATATGTCTAGTAGTGGCAGTACGGCAGAATTTGTGTACGTATTCCATCGCCATTGTTACTAGCGAAACCATTTTCGTAACCCTGCGTACCCATGCTACCACGTTGAGTGCCGGTTATACGATAGCTTGCGAATAATCTGCTACTATTTGCCCCTACGGCACTACCACCGTTTCTTGCAACCATACTAGTAGTTTGCAGGTTTAAGTTGCCCCACCATGAGTTAGAATCCCTTCCAGGAGATTGTTGACTGTCGTATGAATCCCATCCATGTCCAGAAACTGAGCTGCCACTTACTACATAAACACCTTCCACCCAATACTTTCTAGCCGTTAGAACCGACACACTATTACTGGTTCGACAAGCCCAAGCTGCTACAAAGTTATCATTCTGGATAATAGCTCCGTACATGTAGTGGATCCGCGCTAGCTGTGCCCAAGTACTCTCAGCATGAGCGCTAAGTTCGCTGTGTGCGCCACCTAGTTGTTTTTGGGTTTGGTGTTTTTGCCAGCCGTAATAGCCACCATAGCCACCAACAGCTAGGACTAGTACAGCTGCTAGGCTTAGTAGTATTCGCTTCTTTTTGTTTACAACCTTAGATTTACCGGCTACAACCTTGGATGTAGGCTTAGCACTCTTTGCTTTTGTTTTATTTACTGATGGCATATTGTTTGTACCTTTTTATTTTATTTTGCTTAACCTAGGTATAACACAGCATTAGCGGCATGACAATAATTTTATCAGTATAAAATAAGTCAGACCCGAAGATAAGTATGTTTTGTATGCGATGCTCGGCATATGAAGGACGTAGTCAGTTTATGTGCCACATCCCTGTATTAAGACATAAAACTATAGTATAATTTGCGAGGTCAGCATTCCTTCATATTTAGATTTTTTGTCGTCTTGTGCCGCGGTGGCGGAATTGGTAGACGCGCTAGACTCAAAATCTGGTGAGCAATAGCTCGTGCCGGTTCAAGTCCGGCTCGCGGTACCAGACGTTAAAAAATAATTTAGTTATGCTGAAGCTGCGAAGATGTGATGGCTTCGAATGGTTTTGTTTTGTTTTGTAGCCACCATACGCTGGCGCTGGCTGCCGATACCTTTTGATTGTCTAGAAGCGACGTGGTGCTTACCTGCCCGTTTACGGCTACGAATATATTATCTAGGTGCGTGACGACGATGAAGCATGCGTGTGTCTGAGTAAAATCGTGCAAGGCGTCCACTAAGCGTAGCAAATCCATGTCGTGCGTAAATGCTAATTCAGAATGGGCTACGATAGCTAGCTTTTGCAGTTCGGCCATAGTCATTACGAGTAGCGTGTTTTGCCTGTCAACAATATTCGGTAGTTGCAGCCCATAGCCTATGGCATCTTGGGTCAGAGTTACTTGGCCGCTGTATTTGTTTAAAAACTTTTCCACGACTATGGTTGTTTCGCTGTTATGTCCTAAATCACCGGCTAACAAAACGCCGTCGGCCCAATCGGCAGCGTCTAACCACGAAGAGAGCGAGGCTTGGGCAAAGCTGCCGCTGGGGTTGCTGGCAGAAAACTCTAACTCTGGCAGTAAACCACCAGCGGCCTTTTTGACGGCCTCTGGCATTAAAACTCTAGTTACACCGATTCCGGCTTTGTTGGCCTCGCCATATGCTTGGCCTGGAGCAGCAAAACCAAAACTGTTACCACCTACAATAGCTAACTTGCCAGCATGGCGCTTGTTTTCGGGACGACTCCATATTAAATCTGAAAATAATGGCTTGTTAGGATCTTGTTTGTGCCAGTATGACGTGTCCATATATAAGTAGTATACGCGTTAGTTTGCTAGATTTCTTGCTGTCTTTCACCGCTAAAGCGTGAAAGGACCTTGTCGTAGAGTTTTCCGCCTTGCCCAAATTGAACAAAGAATGGAATAGTGTCTATTTGCCTATGAACAGCAACCTTAGCTGCCAGTGCGGCGGCAGCTACTCTTCCTAGCTCATTTTTAGTATGGCCCCAGCGTAGCTGGTTTTTGACATTCACGAAGTCTATGGCAGATTCAACACCTTTATCAACGGGCTCTGTCATTACAATTTTGGCGGTTTGATTCTTTTCGCCCCATTCTAAGTGTGCACCAAATACTGGTCCAATATTGTCCATCATCTCTGTGACTTTTGATACGTCACGCTTTCTGATGCCATGGCTGGCCCTGCCGAGATAGCATGCGACTTGGATTAACGGGTGGAGTACAGGTATGGCTTCACCATCCTTGAGTTCTAGATACCAAGGTTCGAAATGTTCAGCTGGAAGCTCAACACTTACATTGCCAATTGACCAGCTAACTGTACCCTCTTCGTTTAGTGTCCGCTGGCTAACCCAATCTTTCATAAAGCTATTAGCAAAAGATGCTCGATGCTTAGATCCTTCGCTTTGGGTTCGAAGCCCAGTAACACCAATCTTAAGCTTGTTACCGATTTTTCTAGTTTCTTTTATACGTTCAACGTCGCTACCGTTAGTAATTATGTGTTGGTTGGGTGTTAAAGCAGAACGTACTTTTTCAATTACATCATCGTCACCAGAGAATACTAACAAATCTATATCTGTCATAGTTCCGTTGTCTGCTCTAAATTGACCTTTTTCTATGTCAGCCGGCGGAATCATAGCCTTTCGCTCGAGGTTATAAAGAGTAGCCTTATTTTTAAGCGCAGCCGACGCACCCCCGCCGAGCATAAAGTAATGTATATTCTCATCAGCTCTTCTAATTGTGGTGTCAAGTCGAGCTATGATGTCGAAATAGTTTTCGCCTGTGTCGAAGTTCCCGGCTATATCGTGGTTTTTATCGGGTATTGCCCCTTTAATTATTGCTCCAAGTGCTATCATGCCTGCACTCGCAGCGATCGTAGCTAAAGCTGGGTGTTCGGCGACAGTTTGGCGTATACGTTCTATCATTGCTAGCTATAGTATTACTACAGGGGCGCGAACACAAGCACCAGCATTTTACTTCTGCAGTCGATAATTACCAGGGCTGTCGGCTCGTAGCTCGTAAATAACATTTTTGCGCTCGACTACAATTTTCCACTCGGCCTTTATCGCGGCATCGTAGAGCACTTGGTCTGGGTTGAAAGCAATTGGTTGCTCGACCATTTCGAGCATAGGTATGTCGCTACCGCTATCACCAATCGCCAAACTGCCAGCGTATATTAGGCTATGCTTTGCCACCAATTGCTCCAGGGCTAACTTTTTATCAAAACTGGCAACCAGCTTTTTACCAGTAAACTTATTATCTATACGTTCGTAGCTCGTAGCCGTAAAATCATCGAAGCCATACTGTTTGGCGATTAACCCAACCATTTCGTTTGGAGAGCCAGATATAATCAGCAAGAAATACCCATCTGCCTTCAGGCGTAATATCAAATCTCTTGTATAGGTATAAGTTTGATCTTTGTACTCTTCGATTGCTTCATGTGCGATTTTGTCGAAGAGCTTAGGATCTACTTTTGTGAGCGCGCTCTCCTGCAGCTCAATAGAGATCTTCTCGTAGGTATTAAATGAGTCGGGATTCTCACGGTTTTTCCATGCAAAACGGGCTTTCTCTAATCTATATAAGGCGTCTTTGTCTAGGGCGTTATGTTTCGCTAAGCGGTTAACCATTACATGGTACAACTGCCAGCGAATGAGCGTGCCATCTATGTCAAATACTGCAAAAGGCCTAACGCTCATGAATTATATTTTCTCACTGGGTGTATTAACATGACTATATTATACATCTAGAGCGCAGGAGCTTGCCAAAAGGACTATAATGTAACTATGAAGATTGATTTTTACTTTGACCCGTCCTGTCCTTTTAGTTGGATAACTAGCCGACTAATTAAGAACGTCGAGCAGGATCGCAAGCTTGATGTGTCCTGGAGGCCGTTTAGCCTTGCGATTAAAAATGACGATTTTAACGGCGACGGCGAACGTGAATCGATTGGGCATATAGCATCGCACCGAGTTTTGCGGGTTATGCTGGCCGCCACAGAAGGCGGAGCTAGCATGGATGGTCTCTATACATCATTTGGAACTCAAAAACATATTATACAAGAGCCGTATAGCGACGAAATCATCGCTAAAGTTTTGACGGACTTAGAGCTCCCTGCTGATTTGATAAATAGAGCTGATGATACTTCGCTTGACGGTAAATTAAGTGAATCTATATCGTCAGCTACTGATATTGTTGGTGATGATGTGGGTGTCCCAATTATCGTGTTTACCTTGCCTGACGGTTCCCAAAGCGGCTACTTTGGACCCGTGCTCGAGAGCCTGCCCGACAAAGAGGCCTGTCTGAGCCTTTGGGATGGGTTGGCTGTACTTGCCACCTCCCCGGATTTTTATGAGCTCAAACGCGAACGACCTAGCGGCATGCCAGATACTGGCAGTACAGCCCGCTGTTAGGCTAGCGGTGTACATAGTCAGTAATTTTACAGTTATTCGTAACACTAGGGCGTATACTTAAGCTGTAATTAACTTGGAGGATACGTATGCTTTGGATTCTCATCGGAATTTTAGTAGCCCTGTGGGGTATAGGTCTACTTTTGCATATCGCGACAAGCGTTGCCCATGTATTGTTGGTTCTAGCCATAATTGTTTTTGTTTATAACATGCTTAGAAAGCGAGACAAAAAAGCTTAACTTTGTTTGGCTATTTAGCAAGGCTAGCTATAAAGTTGATGGTCGTGGCGATAATAGCTGTTCCAAACAAGAAAGACAGTAATGCATGACGCAAAGCAGCGCTCCGGAACTCCGAAGTCTTAAAAGTCGTGTCTGATACCTGGTATGTCATCCCAATTGTAAAAGCCAGGTAGGCAAAGTCGCTAAACTTCGGCTCGTCACTACCACTAAAATCTACCCCTTTGTTGTTGTCTCTGTAATATAGCGAGGCATATCTAAGCATAAATATTGAGTGCACAGTCGCCCATGAAATAATAATACTCACCAGCCCGAAGCCGATAATTAGCCAAGACCTGTTCCCGCTATTCGAACCTGCAAACAACAAGGCGCCAACGGCTGCTATGCTAGCGATACTGGCGGCTAATAGCACGATATCGATTACTGAGTGGTTCATGTCATCTCGCTTGGCGATTGTAGCGGTACGTTCAGCATTGTGGCCCGAAAAATCGTACCAAAGCACAGATAATAGTGTTATTGCGCCGATGTCCCAGCCGACTAGTGCAGCCATACTCCAGCCCGCGAAGTTACTGCTTATAAGACCTGCAACCAAAGCCGCTACAACGGCAATAGTAAACCTAGTTTGTTTTTGTTTAACGCGTTTCATGTTTATACACTACGCTTACACGCTCAGTAGCTCAAGTTTTACTGTCAAATTGTTGGTCCACTTAAGCGCTATGCGCTATATGCCTAACTGGCTAATATGCTACAATAAGGCTTATGTTATTAATCACACACATCGTTATCGCCGTCTCTAGTATTATTTTTGCAACGTACTTGACGCTCCGGCCCACTAAACATAAATTTTATGTTTCTTACGGCCTAATTACGGCAACACTATCTACCGGCACTGCTTTAGTGATAACTAGTAACTCACCACTTATGCACGCCTGCATATCGGGCGTAGTTTACGTGTCTATTGTTAGCGCTTTAACGATTCGTGCCCAGCGCGCGTTAGCCTACCAAAAAATCTAGAACTACAATTTTACTTGTGACGTAAACTCGCCATCACCTAACCCGGCAGTGAGGTTCTGCACAGCAATTGTAGTCATTTTCGCGCGGGTTTTTATGCTCGCGCTACCAATATGCGGTAAGACTAAACAGTTAGATAGGCTGAGCAAGGGGCTGTCAGTGGGCAGCGGCTCAGGTGAGGTTACGTCTAGCCCGGCTGCATAGATTTGGCCAGATGACAGTGCATCGTATAAGTCATCATGATTCACCAATCCGCCACGCGAAGTGTTAACAAATACTGCGGAGGGTTTCATTTTACTAAACATGTTGTTGCAGCAAATATTTTGGGTTTGATCAGTTAGTGGTGCGTGAATGGTTACAAAATCACACTCGGCTAGCAGTTGGTCTAACTCCCTATGTTCGATACCTAGTTCTAGCTCAAGCTCTGGCTTTGGTGTACGAGAATGATACAAAATCTTACAATCAAATCCAGCTAGCCGCTTTACTACTACCTCGGCTATTTTACCCATACCGACAATACCGACAGTTGATCCGCTAAGGTCTTGCCCTGTCATCCAGTACGGGCTCCAAGTTCCCCAGCCGCCAGCCTTTACTTGCTCGGATGCCTCTACGACGCGTCTTCCGGCGTTCAGCATTAAAGCTATCGTTAAGTCCGCTACGGCGTCACTTAGAACATCTGGTGTGTATCCTAAGGTAAGACCGTGTTGCTTGATAACGTCCACGTCCACATGATCGAAGCCCACGGATAATGTACTGATTGTCTCGAGATTTGGCCCAGCCGCAGCAATTAACTCTTCGTCAATCTTTTCGGTTAACATACAAAGAATTCCCTGCTTGCCAGCCGATCTTTTTATTAACTCATCCCGTGGCATGGCCACTTCGGCCTCTTCCCACATGTCTACGTTATAATTTTGTTTTAGTTGCTCGATGGCTGGACCTTCGAGCTGGCGTGTTATCAAAATAGATTTAGTCATAACCTTTACTATAGGATAATTAACGCTTCAATTACAAGCTGACAGCTTAAGCAGACTTTTTAATCATGGACTTGAGGGTTTCGATTTGTTCGGCCAGCCTTGAACTGAGTATCGTAGGAACATTACGGGCTGTAATGACTGCGAGTATTGATTCGTACCACCATAACTGATCAGCGCTGCTTTTGGTTGCAAATATATCCCACAACTTGTCACCGCTAACTTCATAATCTGCAATTACTGACAATAAGTTATGAATCTTGTCTGAGGCGCTAACTATGACTGCCTCGTCACATGCTTCGTGCTCTATGTGGTTCAGGTAGGCTCTTGAGCGGTCATGCCAGTCTGCTATTCCGTCATTTTTGGTGACATCTTTGACGATTTTTACTACGTTTTCACCAAACTGTTGTTTCATGTCGCTCTCGCTATAAATATTAGCACTGACATCTTCTAGTACGTCATGCATTAGGCAGGCTATCAGTGTATCTTCGTCGTCGGTGGCACCACTAGCGATTATCATTGTTCCAACTGGGTGGATAATGTACGGTACATCGCTCCCCTTACGGTGTTGCTTGGCTTGTTCGTGAGCCCAGGCTGCTTTCCTGACTGCGCTATCTAGTCTTTGGGTGTAGTTAATCATCGATTCCTTGCTTTGGTTTACTCCGTATATTATACGCCATCTTTAGGCACTGTGACACAAGTGCTAGTTATGTGAGCCTAGTAATTATTTAGTCCTGCTATCAATCTCGGCTGCGCTGATAATAGATTGTTCGTTTGCGACTATGTACATGACTGCTGCGCCGTTTATACCCTCAGTTAGCCCCTCAATGAAACCCGTATCTCCATCCATGTCGGCAGGAGTTGTAGGTTGCGCGAATTCATTAATAGCTTTCTCTAGGTTGGTTGACTCTTCTAGGGGTATTAACGCACTTGTGTATGCATCTTTATATCTTAATATAACTGTTTGGCGATGTTTCGATTTTGAAGGGCTAGCTTTCTGCAGTAAAGGGCTAGCTTCCTGCAATATTGTATTTTTGTCGGGAGGTAGGCTAATATTACTACCGCTGACCCTAACTGCCTGGCATTCACGTATGGCCTTAAATCGTTCCAAAGTCTCTCTTTTTAGTTCGGGTATATCACCAAGTAAAGTACCATCCCTCACGAATTGGTTATTCGTTTCGTCTCTGCGATTCTTACGAATATATGACACGACGCTAATAACAGTCAGGAATCCATACTCTGCTCCGCTTATAAAATCTAATCTGTGCTTTTTACCGGCTTCCTTTTGAGGAGATCTGTCCATGCAGTAAGCAGTGTTATAGTTCATCGCATCTATAATTAAGGGATTGGCTTCCGCCACCAGGCGACCAAGAGTGTGGGTTGCTGGCTCCCCCCTACTAGCAATAGCCGCATTTAACACGTGTCCTAATAGATTGAGCTCTTCGGACGTAACTACTGGGAGGCCTAGGTGTTCACGTTTTAGTTCTGGTGCGCTGGACATAGTTTTATTATGCAATTATTATAGATAATATTCAACTATCAAGGTAAAGTGTTAACGTGAGTACGCCGGACTTATTCTACATGGATGTCAAGCATATCATCCATACCTTTATATATTATATGTAGTCTGCCGTGCTAGTATAAGCATATGCAAGATATAATAAATCAACTCAATCAGTCCAACCCTAGCGCAACCTATACACTAAATAATAACTCTATTATAGGAGCGTGGAGCCAGCAATCAGCAGCATCTGGAATTGCAGGAGACACCCAAATACATGCGGATTACAACGTAACCGCTCTGTTAAACCCAGGCAATACTTATACGTTGTCAGAGCACATGAGTGCAAGTAATAAGGAGACAGGTTTTGGCTCTGGTTCATTTGGTCCGACCGCTGGCCAAATTGACGATTCATCCGCTACGGGTAGTGGCGGAATTAGTTTATTTAGCTCGTCATCTAGTAGTTTTAGCGGCAAGACATTTATGAATAAACAAAAAGGCTTCTCTAAGCAGTTCGGCGGTAAGCCAGGCAGCGACACGATAAGTTACGACTTCGATGCGTCGAAGGTCAAACAGCCCTTGCTAGACGCGCTTAATGCCGCAGGCTATACGGAGCAAAAGAAGTCCTTCTTTAAGAGTTTATTCGGTAAATAGTACCCGCCCAACTTAATTATGAATAATCTACATACCGTATATTAGGCATTATTTTAGCTAATATTAAACTATTAGGATATAGTATTGCTTATGCGCAAACCCAAAGTCACGTTGGCCAACTTCGAAAATGTCTACGACCATTATGAAAAGCACAGACCGAATAAGCTAGCTAACAAAGCCCTTCATGCCACACTAGGACGTATAATTAGGCCACGGGTACAATTTGCGGCCGGGGCTAGAGAAGCCATGAGAGAGCTTAT